>JAISEZ010000031.1 GCA_031263835.1 Tannerella sp. | reverse complement strand
AACGACCCGCTGATTGTCGTGGACGGCAACTACAGCGGTATGCCCGACCTCTACGATATTGAATCCATTGAAATCCTGAAGGACGCTTCCGCCACGGCCATCTACGGTTCGCGGGGCGCCAACGGAGTGATTATCGTCACCACCAAACGCGGATTGAAGGATAGCCGGAATGAAGTGAAACTCTATTCCAACGTCTCTTTCGACCGGGTGCCCCGAAGGTACGACATGATGGAAGCGGCGGAATATGCCGAATTTACGAACGAACTCAACGCATCCATCGGCGGCGAGAGATTCTACACGGACGCCGACATCGCCCGCTTCAGGGAACAGGGCGGAACAAACTGGCAGAACGAACTGTTCCGGGCGGGTTTGACCCAGAGCCACAAGGCGATCTTGAGCGGCGGAGGCAGGAAGACGAACTATTACATCTCGCCCGCCTATAACCAGACGGATGGTCTGATTATTAATACATCATCCAAAAGTTACGGCATAAACGCCAAATTCGACGCCGAAGTGAGCAGCCGCGTGTCCTACCAGTTCGAGGCGGGCATCAGTCACGGAGAAACACTGAACCCCGGCCTGGGTAGCGGTACCGACCATACGTCGCTGCCGCTGTACTCCGCCCTGATCTGGGCGCCGACGGCAAGCGTATTCAACGAAGACGGCTCTTACCGAAGCATGGATCCGTTATCGGCCCGCATGTTGAACCCGGTACTGCTGACCACGCTGCAAGACACGCGCTATTCCAATAACGGAAGCGCTGTGGGCAATGTCAAGATCAAAATCATCGACGGGCTGGTGTTCGACGGAAAAGCCTCCATGAGTTTCGGTACCGGAGGCAGTCGCTATCTGCTGCCGGCCGCATTGAACGGCGGCCGCACCGATGCTTCCCAGAGCAGCTATGAAAGCCGCTCATGGCTGGTCAATGCCTTCCTGACCTACAGCAAAACCTTCGCCGAAAAACATCAGATGTCGCTGATGTTCGGATTTGAAGAAAGCCAGGGAGAGTCGCGAAGTTTCAACGCCAACGCCAAAAACCTGTCTTACCCGGCTGCCGGATGGGACAACCTGAGTGTCGGAAGAAGCTACGAAATGGGATCGGGCTACAGCAACGATGCGCTGCGGTCGTATTTCGCCCGCGGTACCTACAACTACGACGGACGGTATTATTTCACCGGCACGTATCGCGCCGACGGTTCTTCCAAGTTCCGGGGGAAAAACCTTTTCAGCTATTTCCCGTCGTTCGGACTGGGCTGGCGGCTCTCCGAAGAAGGCTTTCTGAAAGATACGGAAATCTTTCAGAACCTGAAACTCCGGGGCAGCTGGGGCGTTACCGGCAGTCAGGCCGTCGGCGCGTATGCCACGCTTTCGTCCATGTCGGGCTATTCCTACGGCTGGGGCACCAGCCAGTATAGCAGAGGTTTCGGGCCGGGCGTCATGGGGAATTCCGACTTGCAGTGGGAAGAAACAACCTCCACCGATTTTGGACTGGATTTCACCGCGCTCGGCGGAAAGCTGACTTTCGCGTTTGACTGGTACTACAAGCAGACCGACAAATTGCTCTCCAGAGTCACCGTGCCCTTCTATAACGGCGGCGGAACGATCAGTTCCAACATCGGCAAAATCGAAAACAAAGGCTTTGAGGTCAATTTGAATTACACGGTTTTTGAAAACAAGGACTGGTCGTACGACGTCAATCTGAACGGCGCCCACAATGCAAACAAAGTGCTGGACATCGGCGAACAGGATCGTTTGTGGGGCGGTTCTTCGATAGCCGGCGCCATGACTCAATCGCCGTTTATCATCCTGCCGGGACATGCGATCGGCACGATTTTCGGATACAAGTATTTGGGCGTCTGGCAGCGCGGCGACGTGGTCGAAGCAGCGAAATACGAGCAGGAACCGGGCGGTTACCATTACGAAGACCTGAACGGGAATTATTCGTATGATGCGGAAGACTATCAGGTGATCGGAAACGCCAATCCGAAATTCACGTGGGGATTCAACAATCACCTGTCGTGGAAAAACTGGGATTTGAACGTGCTGGTCGAAGGTCTGCACGGTCGCGACATCCTCAACCTCAGTTATTGCGTCATGGGGAATATTTTCGACAATTCGCTGTCCGTCACCTCGCGCGCCGGCAAAGACCGCTGGACGCCCGATAACCCGTGGGCGGAATTTTCCAGACTGAGCCTGAACAACATCGTCTATCCCAATTCCGATCAGTGGATACAGGACGGCAGCTATGTAAAAATAAGGAACCTCAGCCTGGCCTACCGGCTCGGCAAACAGGTGACCAAATTTGCTGACATCCGGCTGGCCGTAAGCGCCCAGAATGTATTTACCTTTACCAAATACAAGGGCTACGACCCCGAAGTATCCGCAGCGGGCAGCTCCGATACGGATGCGGGACTGGACTGGTTCACCTATCCGAACCCCAGAAGTTATACGCTGAGTCTTTCTATCGAATATTAACCTGATAAAATAACAGTAATGAAAAAAGAGATGATGAAATATATGCTGATGGCGGGAATGGCCGGTCTTTTTGCCGCCTGCTCGTCCAACGACGCGTTTCTGGAAGAAAACACGTATGGAAAAGTTTTTCCGGACGAGTTTTATCGCAATACGGATGAACTGGAACTGGCAAACAACGCCATATACGACAAGTTTAACCAGACGTTTAACGCCGATTATGCCGGTTTTGTCGTGGCGCTTTACGGCGCCGACGACCTGACGACGCCCTATTCCGCCAATACGTCCTATCTGCAGAATGACACGTATGTGCACGAATCGGGGAACTATGATTCGAAAAACGGCTGGGAGCTGACCTATGCCACGATCAACATCGCCAACGGAATTATCGAAAATTATCGGAAGGCCGAAGGCGCCGTCAGCGAAGAACACCTGCACTACTATGCCGGGCAGGCGCATTTTGCACGCGCTTACATGTATTACTGGCTGGTGCGCGTTTTCAACCGTATTCCCTATGTCACCACAGCAAGGATTCCGGACAGAACCATGCCGCTCTCGTCGCCCGAGGAAGTTTACGAGCATATCGTGGCCGACCTGAAACTCGCGGAAGAATGGCTTCCAATGACGTGGAAGGGCATCGACGAACAGAAGGCCGGCGGCGGCGCGTTCACCAAGGGCGCTGCCAAGGCTACGCTGGCCGGGGTATACCTGAGCATGGCGGGCTATCCGTTGAAGAAAACCGAGTGTTACCGGCTGGCCAAAGAGAAAGCGGCCGAAATCATCAGCCACGAAACGGAATACGGCTATCGCCTGCTGGATCATTTCGCGGACGTGTGGGCAATAACGCCCCTGCTTCACGACGAAATGGTGTTTTCCATCATGTACAACAATGTGACCAATCACAATGTCCGTGCCCCCAAGGAATGCCGTCCCGTACAGTTCGGCGGATGGGAAGCCTTTTGTCCGGAACTGAACTTCTTCCATCGCTTCCCGGCCGGCGAACGGCGGGATTTCACGTTTGTGACGGAGTTTCCGCTGACAAGCGGGTGGTACACGACCGAACCGACGCTGCCGTGGCCGGAAGACACGCCGATGCTGCCCTGGGAGCAGATGATGTTCGCCCATCCGTATTACTTCAAGATGTGGGAAGCGGAGGGACTGGCAGGCGAGAACAAGTGGGTGCCGGCAGGCGACAACGACTGGTATAGCGGTCGTACGAGCCTGGTCATTCGCTATCCCGAAGTGCTGCTGATTTATGCCGAGGCGCAGGCCATGGCCGACGGCACACCCGATGCTTTGGCCTACGAGTGCATCAACCGCGTGCGAAACCGCGCCTTTGCCGGCGTGGGAACACGGCTGAACGACCTGCAGCCCGGACTGAGCGGCGAGGCATTCCGCGATTCCGTCTTTGTGGAACGCGGATGGGAATTTGCCGGCTTTGAATACGCCAGCCGCTGGTTCGACCTGATACGTCTGGAACTGGTGGAAGACGCCGCGTCGGAAACGCCGGTGCACAGTTTCCTGCCGGGACGCTCCAGCCGGGACTGGCCGATTTCGACGCCGCCCACGCATGACAGCTATTTCCTGCCTATACCCGAAGATGATGCGCTGTTGAATCCGAATCTGAAGTAAACGGAGGAGGCAGGGCAACATCCGAAATAAATATAGAGAATGAATCACATTAAATTTTTAGTCAAATGAAAGCAGTAAATGTAATGTTGGCAGGTTTGTGCCTGCTGTGTATGACGGCAATCAAAGCAAATGCCGCAGACGATATTAAAAGCAAGGTGAAAGGCGAGTGGGAAATTACCATTCCCGACGCGCCTTCCGGATATCAAACCTATGTCCTTACCGCCAAGGAAAAGGACAAGAACATCGTAATCGACATCAAGGGGGGAGACATCAATGTGAAGGAGCAGAAATTTACCGAAAAGGACGGCAAACTGTCGGCGAATTTATACGTGGGTGAATATGTAAAGGTAGTCATCTGGGAGGATAAAGGCGTCATAAAAGGGCTGGCAACTACGTCCATGGGCGAGTTGGTGTGCAACTTCAAGAAACCGGAAAAGAAAGCAAAGTAGAACCAACGGCGCGATACAAAAGGCGAAGCGCACACGGCCTGCGGGAATTTCCCGCGCCGTGCGCCTTCCCTGCGCCATCCGGTCGAAAATCAGTCGCATGAAAAAAATAATTTATATCGGAACCGCTGTTTCCGTCTGTCTGGCCTTCATGCCGCTGCGCGGCGTGTCGCAGGAAACCTCGCCGTTCGGCGTTTGCATGCACCTCTCCGGAGGAGGGGAAGAATACAACCAGATGCCGGAAAATCTCCGGATGTTGCGGGAGGCGGGTATCCGCTGGGTACGCGCCGACTTCTCGTGGGGAAACATCGAAGGGCCGCAGGGAACGTGGCATTTCGAAGAGCAAGACCGCGTGGTCGAGGAAGCGGACAGGCTGGGACTGCGGATTCTGGCGCCCCTGTTATACAATGTGCCTTGGGCAAACCCTGCCTACAGGCATCCGGAAGCATGGCTGGCGTATGTGGAAAAGACCGTCACACGCTACAAAGACAAAGTGCGGTGCTGGGAAATCTGGAACGAACCCAATCTGGCGCCCCGCTTTTGGGAGCAGCGGGACGACGCGGCCAACTACGTGCTTCTTCTGCAGGCCACGTATAAAAAAATCAAGGAAATAGACCCGGACCTGGTAGTCGTCCATGCCGGCACGGCCGGTATCCCGATGGAGTACATCGAAAAGTCGTTTGCCGCCGGTTCCGGTCTCTTTTTCGACAAGTTTGCCATTCATCCCTACCGTCCGCTGCTGGATACCTGGGAAGCAACCCTCCGCTTCAGGGAAGACCTTGAAAAGGTGCGTGCGCTGATGGCCGGATACGGGCTGGAGCAGAAGGACATCTGGCTTACGGAAATGGGCATGTCCACCATGGCCGGCCTTGAAGTCAGAGACGGGGAGGTTTTTCATGAAGCAAAGGCGGAAACCGGCAGGGACTGGAAAGTAGCTGTTGTGTGCGACGAGGATTTTCCCGTTGCCCCGTCCTTTTCCCCGCAGACGGTTTTCCCCGCCGGATTCCGGCTGGATACCGTCCGGATTTCGGAACTGAGGCGCGTGCGTCTGGAGAACTACGACGCGGTGTTTTTCCCGCCGACGGACAACTTTCCGCTGCACGTCAGCCAGATTGTCGCGCCGCACCTCACGCGCTATCTGAGGGCGGGAGGCAAAGTATATTACTATACGGGAACCGGCAACGTGTATTACTACGGCGACGCCGCGACGAAGGAAACCAATCAGGCGAACTTCATTGCGCAAACGGTATGCCTTTCGCTGCGATTCGGCATCGAACGGTATTTCTGTTACGAAATGGAATCGCCCGAAGAGAACATTTTTGACCGGGAAGACAACTTCGGCCTTACCCACCGGGGCCTGCGTCCGAAGCCGTCCTATCACGCCTATGCCGCAATCGGCAAACTTTTTCCGGAAGGTTCGACGGTAGATACGTCCGTCGAATGGCGGCAAAAGGACTGCTGCGTGGTCAGCTGGCGGCAGGCGGACGGCACGCGCGTCTGGGCCGTCTGGTCGCCCGAAGGCGCGCGGCGGGTGAACGTGAAAATCGGGAAGGGCCTGCGGCAGGCGCTCGACGGCCTGGGCCGCGCGCTGCCGGCCGTGACGGAAGCGTCCGGCACGCTGGAAACCGGCGCGGCCATCACCTACCTCGTAGGGCCGGAAACATTGGAAATTCAATAATAAATTCAGTATATTCATTTAGTACGAGAAAACATGAAAATAAAACTTTTGATAGTTGGATGTTTCGTTGCAGGTCTTTGTTTACCTGGTTGCAACGATGATAAGGAAGTGACCGTATCGGAGATTGAGATTTCTCCGAATCCCGTCCCCGTGCTCGAAATAGGCCGCACGGTGGAACTGACGGCAACCGTTGCGCCGGCGAACGCCACGGAAGACCTCCGGTGGGTGGTGTACGACGAAGCCGTTGTTTCGGTGGAAGGCGACGGCCCGAAGGCCCTGCTTACGGCCAAAAAGGCGGGAACCACGCGGATTTTCGCGACCAACCGGACGGGCATCGTCGTGAGCGAGGAACTGACGGTGAAGGTCAACTCGGCGGAATACGCCGGCTATGTGACCGGCAACTACCTGGGCGACGCCCGGATATCCGGCGCGCTCAACGTCGATATTTCCGGCGTGGGCGTATCGCTGACGCGCGTGGGCAGGGAGCCGGCAACGGTGAAGCTGGTCGTCGTGGCGAACGTGCCGAACATGGGCGAGTTGACCATTACGGGCGAGGAGGTCATGGTGGCGCCGGG
>JAISEZ010000024.1 GCA_031263835.1 Tannerella sp. | reverse complement strand
TCCGATGCTTGATGCCTGACACTCATCACTAACCACTAACCACTCATCACTAATCACTATTTTTTTGTATCTTTGTCATAGTGAAAATGATGCGCTATGAACAGGTACGTAAAAAAGGGGTTGAAAACAGCCGGGTGGGCAAGTCTGGCGGTGGTACTTGCGGTATTGCTTTCGGTCGTTTTGCTCTATTTTCCGCCCGTTCAGCGGCTGGCCGTAAACAGGATTGCGCAGGCTGTTTCTTCCGCTACGGGGACGAACGTGCAGGCGGGAGAAATTCGGCTGTCGTTTCCGCTGAACCTGACGGCCGTGGACGTCTCCATGACCGATTCGACACAGGATACGCTTCTCCATATCGGTCACGCTTCCGTGAGCGTACGTCCGCTTCCCCTGCTGAACGCCGAAGTGTCGGTCAGCGCACTCCGGCTGGAGAATCTCCGGCTGAACACCCGCGCATGGACGGAGGGATTTGAAATCGCGGGCGTCGTCGGTTCGCTGACGACGTCCGGCGACCGGATTCACCTTGACCGCGAGGAAATACGGGTGAACGAATGGCTGCTTTCCGATGCGACGGTGAATATCCGTATCGATTCCTTTGTTCCGCCGGACACCATGCCCGTCCGCTGGAAAATACAGGCGGAGGACCTCCGTTTGCAGCGCGTTTCCGTTGCCCTGCAGATACTGCCCGATTCCCTGCAGGCCGTTTCCGCTTTTGAAAGCCTGACGCTGACGGCGGGAAACGTTGACCTTGGCGCGGAGCAATATTCCGCCGCACAGTTCCTGCTGACCGGCGCGGCCGTCGGCTACGACAGCGGCAACCGGCCTGCCGTCCGGCAGGGATTCGACCCTGCGCATGTCGCGCTTTCCGACCTGCAGATGCACGCGGATTCCCTGTTTTTTCAGGGCCGGGAGATACATGGCCGGCTCTGTTCGTTCTCCGCCGGCGAACAGTCGGGACTGGCTCTGCGCATGGAAGGAGCGGTTCATGCCGATTCGACGGCGCTGTCCATTCCCCGCTGGTCGCTGGAAACACCCTATTCAACCGTTTACGCGCAGGTGGAACTCCCCTGGTCAACGCTGGAGGAAACGCCGCAGGGCACGTTCCACTCGCATCTGGAAGCCTCGCTGGACAGGCGCGACGTCCTGACGGCCCTGGGCGTATACGCCCGTGAAATCGAGCCTTATTACCCGGATACGCCGCTTTCCGTTTCCGGCCTGCTGGAAGGCAATCCGGAGCGGATGTACCTCCGGCGTCTGCAGGGCGAACTGCCCGGCGTTTTCCGGGTCGAAGCCGACGGCGCCGTCCGGAAAGCGACCGGCGGGGCGCTGCGGGCGGGCGAGCTGCACCTGACGGCACACACCGGGACGTCCGGGGTGTTGCAGCGGCTCCCCCTGTACGCCGGACGCTTCCGCATTCCCGAAGACATGCGGCTGAATCTGGAAGCCCTGCTGACGGGAGGCGATTACCGGCTGGCGATGGCGCTGACCGGACAGCCGGGCAGGGTGCGCCTCTCCGGACACTGCAACACGCGCCTGAAAGAATATGAAGCCATCGTGGAAGTGGACAGTCTGGCGCCGGTTCGGTTCATGCCCCTGGATTCCGTCACCCTGCTTACGGCTTCCCTCCGCGCCAGAGGGAAAGGTACGGACCCGTTTCACGACTCCACCCGGCTGCAGGTCAGCGGCGCGCTGACGGAACTGCAAACCCCCGGCGCCTCCTTTTACGGCCTTTCCGTCGAAGGGCTGCTGAAGGAACATCTGCTGCAGGCCTCATTAGCCAGCGAATATCCCCTGGTAAAAGGCACCGTCACGCTGAACGGGGAACTTCGCAGGGAGAAAATGACGGCCACGCTGATTGCCGGGATTGATTCGCTGGACATGTACGGCCTGCAATGGACGGACAGGCCCCTGGCCCATTCCTTCCAGCTGTTTTCGGAAATGGAGACCGACGGGCGAAAACGTCACCGGCTGGATGTTGCGCTGGGGAACTGGGAAATGACGCTGGAATCGCGAAAGGTGAATCCGAAGATAATCACCCTCCATGCAGCCGGAGACGGGGACACCACGCAGTGCTCCTTCCACGCCGGCGACCTGGGCATTACGGTCACGGGCAACGCGGATGCGGAGACCATCGTCCGCAGGCTGACCGGCCTGTCCGGTTACGTGATGCAGCAGATGAAAAAAGACTCCGCCGTCCGGCTGCAGGAACTCCGGACGCTCCTGCCCGACGTTTCCCTGCAGGTGACGGCCGGACGGGATAATCCGGTGAACCATTATCTGCAGGAGCACGACCTCTTTTTTGACCGTTTCACACTCGACGCCTCCACGTCGCCCGGCGACGGGCTGCAAATGACTGCCCGGCTGTTCTCCCTGGTGAAGGATACGACGAGGATTGACACGCTGCGGATAGACGTCCGGCAGGACGCGACGGGCATCCGGCATGAGGGCGGGATTGTCAAGCGCAAATTCCGCAATCAGGAGCCGTTTACGGCCGGATGGAACGGACAGGTGCAGGATGACCGTATCACGCTGGAGGCGTATCACCGGAACGGGCGCGGCGAGGCCGGCTTACACCTGGGGCTTCTGGCGGAAAAGCAGCCGGAAGGCTGGAACATTCACCTGCAGCCGGAGGCGGTGATTGCCTTTCTGCCGTTCGCCGTGAACCCCGGCAATTACGTGCTGGTCAAAAACGCGGGAAACATCTCCGCCGACCTTCGCCTGGACGGGGCCAATGACGCTTACCTGTGGCTCCATTCGCTGGAAGAGGAGGAGCAGATGAAAGAGCTGCTGCTCGAAGTGAGCCGGATTGACCTGAACCTGATTTCGAAAGGATTCGGCTGGACGTCGCCGGTGAAGGGCATGGCGAACGTGTCGCTGCGCTACGTGCCCGCAGACCGTACCTACATGATTGTGGCGGACGCGGGCGTGGACGACCTGACCTACGGGAACGGCCGGGTGGGTGCAGTGCTGCTGAGCGGCGCCTACCTGCCCGTGGACCGGGGCGAACACCGGATTGACCTGCATTTTTTCCATGAAGAAAAGGAAATCTCCACGCTGGCCGCCTACTACTACTCCGAACAGGACGGACGGCTGGACGGGATGTTGGAGATGAACCGCCTGCCGCTGCGGATGCTGGACCCGTTCCTTGAGGGCGTCACGCAGATGAGCGGCACGCTGCAGGGGCGGATGTCGATTGCGGGTACGGGAAAGGAACCGCTGCTGAACGGCTACCTGCAGGCCGATACGGCGGTGGTCCGCATCGCGGCTGCCGGAACGCAGCTCCATCTCGACAGCCGGCGGGTGGAAATCCGGGACAGCCGGGCGCAGTTCAACAGATACAGCATTTACGCCGTCGGCAACAATCCCTTCGTCATCGACGGCGTCATTGATTTTCAGCGCCCGGCGGACGCGGAAGTGGACCTGAAACTGACGGCCTCCGACATGCAGCTGATGAACGCCCCGAAGGCGGACGGAAGCATCGTGTACGGCAAACTGTCCGTCAACCTCAACTCCACGCTGAAAGGGCCGCTGGACGCGCCGGAAATGAGGGGCTGGGTGCACCTGCTGGGCGCCACGAACCTGACGTACATCCTGAAAGAATCGCCCCTGACGGCACAGGACCGCATGACCGACCTGGTGACGTTTTCCTATTTCCGGGACACCGTGCCGCGGCGCACCGGAAGAAACCGCGCGGGCATACCGCGCGAATGGGCGCCCGTCGGCGGGCTGGACATGCAGCTGACCATCCGCCTCGACCCGTCCGTGAAGCTGGGAGTTGACCTGGACGACGCCGCTTCCGGCCGGGTGGAACTGGAGGGCGGCGGCGACCTGGCGTTTCAGTACACCCGCCAGGCGGACCTGATTCTGACCGGACGCTATACCATCTCGGACGGACAGGTGAGATACAACATGCCCGTGATTGCAAACAAGGCGCTGAAGATGAAGGAAAACAGCTATATCGAATGGACGGGCGACCCGTTTGACCCCTACCTGAGCCTGAAAGCGACCGAGCGCATCCGTTCGTCGGTCGGCACGGGCAGCCAGGCGCCCCACACGGTGAATTTCGATGCCGGCATCGAGGTGAAGCAGCGGATGGCGAACCTGTCGCTGCAGTTTACGCTGGACGCGCCGGACGACGCTTCCGTGCAAAACCAGCTGGTCGCCATGGGGCCGGAGGAACGGAGCAAACAGGCCGTCAGTCTGCTGCTTACGGGCATGTACCTGGCCGATGACGGTTCCGGGAAAAAGAAGCTGGACATGGGAATGGCGCTGAACAGCTTCCTGCAAAGCGAAATCAACAACATCACCGGAAGCCTGCTGAAGGACATCAGCCTCGACTTCAGCATGGACAGATACGCCGGCACGGAACCCGGAAGCCGGCGGACGGATTACGGCTTCCGTTTCTCGAAACGCTTCTACAACGAGCGCATCAACGTCATTCTGGGCGGGCATGTCACGACCGGCGACGTCTCCGGACAGAGCAGCACGTTCATCAACGACGCCTCCCTCGAATACCGGCTCGACGCGGGCGGCAACCGCTATGCGAAGCTTTTCTACAATCGCCGCTATGAAAGCCTGCTGGAGGGTGAAATCGCAAAATACGGAGCGGGCATCGTCTTCCGGAAAAAAATGAGGCATCTGTATGATTTGTTTCTCTTCAGAAGGAAACAGCCAACGGTCAGGGAGGAAAAAAAACATGAAACGGAATAGGATTCAAAGATTCAAGGATTCGCACATGATTATCCTGCGCAAAGTGTAACAGGTAAGGATTCGGAACATATTCCGGAAAACTCCGCAGACCTCTGCGAAAACTCCGTATACCCGTACAGAAACTTCGTACGCCTATACAGAAACTTCGTATACCCGTACGGAAACTTCGTATACCCGTACAAAAACTTCGTACGCCTATACGGAAACTTCGTATACCCGTACAGAAACTTCGTATGCCCGTACAGAAACTCCGTATGCCTATACAGAAACTTCGTAGAGCTCTACCAAAACTCCGCAGAGCTCTACCAAAACTCCGCAGAGCTCTGCGAAAACTCCACAGAGCTCTGCGGAAACTTCACAGAGCTCTGCGGAAACTTCACAGAGCTCTGCGAAAACTCCACAGAGCTTTACGGAAACGTCCGTGAGAATAAGCCGGCATGTCGGCAAGTCAATACATCCCAAAATGTCCAAAAGATATTCATATATGCACTAAGGCATTGTCCGGAAATAAACCGTACATTTCTGGGCTGCTTCGTTCCTCGCAGTGACGGTCGGCAGACCCGGGCTGCTTTGCTTTGCTTCGTTCCTCGCAACGTTTCGCAACTCCCCGCAGGGACGGGTCGACAAACGTTCGTTTTCCGGCAACCGTCGCTGCGCCGACCGTCACTGCGAGGAACGAAGCAGCCCAGAAATGTACGGTTTATTTCCGGACAATGCCTGACTACTAACTACTGACTACTAACTACTATCTACCGATTACCGGATTAAAACTTCAGCTTGAGGCCCATATTGACGACAAAGCCGTCCAGCGGGGCGTAGATGTCCCTGAATACCGGAGCGGTAATGCTGCCCGAGTAGATGTTGCCGAAGCGCGTTTGTCGCGTGTCCGTGAAGTTTTCGAAGTTGATGTATATTGAGAAATGTTCCCAAATGCGCTCCGCCATGGCGCCGAATACCCAGAAGGCTTCGCCCGCCGTGCCGTCGCTCAGCGACTGACGGCTGTTGTAATAGGCTTCCAGTCCCGCCTTCCAGCGGTCTTCCTTTTCATACATCAGGATGGTATTGAGGCGGTGTTTGGGCGTCAGGGGGTTTTGGTAGCGGACGCCGGCATCGTTGACGACGGCGTCGGTCAGCGTGTAACCCAGAAAGAGCGTGAAATCGCTGTACCCGATTTTGACGTTCGTCTCGGCGCCCCGCGTATCGGTGTGTCCGTCGATGTTCCGGAACTGAAAGGAGTCGTCGGCCTGCGGAATCAGCAGCAGCGGACGGCGCAGACGGGTGTAGAAAAACAGCTGGTTGACGCTGACCGCCACCTGCTCCCACAGCTGGGTGCGGAAGTTGACGTCGGCATGAAGGCCGTAGCTGCGTTCAAGCTGATGCCGGTCGCTGCTCACGGGCAACACGTTGCGGTAGTGGAGGCGTTCGCTTTCTTCGGTGAAAATCGTGGGCGTCCTGTAGCCCAGACCGCCGCCAACGCGCGACGTCCATTTCGGGCTGATGCGGAACAGGCCCGAAATCCTCGGCAGGAGCGCAAAGCCGTAGTCCGCTACGTAATCGCCGCGCAGCCCCGTTTCAAGACTGAAGCGCTCTGTTACCCGGGCCAGATTCTGCACGAAGACGCCCGCGGTCAGCTGCCGGTAGTCGCGCACGGGATGGAGAGGGTTTTGCTGCTCCGAGAAACGGTCTGTCCACAGGTTTGCGCCGGTCACCCATTCCATGTTTTCCGGGCCGAACGAACAGCCGGCTTCGCTGAACGTGGCGCCCTGCGTGCCGTCAAAGACGTAGCCGGGAACGGTCATGAGACGGTGAAAATAATTGTAGCTGCTCCGGAGATTCAGTTTCGAGGTTCCGGAGAGGGCGTGCGAGAGCGAAAAATGCGCACCGGCGCGTTCGGTTCGGTTCCGTTCGAAGTAGCTGTGCCGGTCGCTTTCCTTTCCGCGGATGTACTCCATGTCGCCTCCCAGACGGTTCTCGAACGTGGCATTTACGCCGGCGTCCAGGGTCGTCTTTTCGCTGAAATAGACAAAAAAGCGCGGGTTGACGGTGTAGCGTTCGAACTTCGGGATGGCGCTCATCTGATTGCCGGCGGGGTCGTAGGCGGCGTTGCTGTTGCGCGCGGCAAAGAGCGTCAGTCCCGTGCGCCTGTATTTCTGCGAGTAAAACCCGCTGATGTCCAGCCCGCCCGCAGATGTGCCGTTCAGCAGGAAGGAGCGTTCCGGACGGGCGCCGGGCGTCCGGGAAATCAGGTTCACCAGTCCGGCAATGGCGCCGCCCCCGTAGAGGGTGGACGACGAGCCTTTGACGATTTCCACCTGCCTGAGGTCCAGCGGCGGAATTTGCAGCAGGCCCAGTCCGCTTGCCGCTCCCGAATAAAGCGGCAGGCCGTCCTTGAGCAGCTGGGTGTAGCGGCCGTCCAGTCCCTGTATCCGGATGGAGGCGTTGGCCGAGGTGGGCGAGGTCTGCTGCGTCTGGATACCGGTGCTCTCGCTGAGCAACATGCGGATGTCGCCGGGTTTCATGTTCGCCTTTTCTTCCAGCTCTTCCGCCCCGATGTACTCGACCCGCGTGGGAAGGTTCTGAATAGTGCGCGTGCTCCGGGTGGTGGTCACCGTGACTTCTTCCAGCTCTTCCCCGGCAACTTCCATCCAGATGAGCACCGTGTCGGCGGTCTCCGATGGAAAGACACGGGTATGCTCCTGCGGCTCGTAACCCAGAAAGGAAAAGCGGATGGTATGCTTCCCGTCGGGGATACGTTCGATTGTGACTACTCCGTTTTCGTCCGAGATGGAACCGGCCGAAACGCCTTCCACAACAGCCGACGCTCCGTACAGCGCCTCTCTGTTCCCGGCGTCCTTCACAATGGCCGTAAAACGGTTCTGCGCCTGCAACAGACCGCACGCCTGCACAACCAGTATAAACAGGATGGATTTTTTCATCAGTGATTAATGATTAGTGATTAGTGATTAATGATTCAGAACTGGAATCTTTCGGATTCAATGTGAATAACCCCCAATGAAGCGCAGCGCAGCGATTGGGGGTTACAGTGTACATCTCTCTTTGAATGATTGAATCTTTGAATGATTGAATCTTTGAATCTTCTTACCATGCAAACAGCGGATACTCCTTCATGGTTGCATTCACTTTTTCGCGTACGGCAGCGAGGGTGGCGTCCGATTCGGGGTCGGTCAGGACGGCGTCAATCAGTTCCACCATCTCGCCCATCAGCGCCTCCCCGACGCC
>JAISEZ010000298.1 GCA_031263835.1 Tannerella sp. | reverse complement strand
ATTGAAAGACGGACGGGCGCTTCATTAACGCTATTTTTGAAGAAAAAGAAGACGGGTTCCTGTTTTTTTGTTAGATTTGCACCCGGATATCGAATCAGGCCGTTCATGTGCGGGCACATGCGGCAAATGAGGATGTCAAAGGTATTATGTATACAAATTATTATCCATCATCCCGGCTTTTCCATGCTTCCGTTCCGCTTCTGATGGGGACGCGACTGGATGCGTTGCTGTTCGGGGAAGAACCGGCGGCGCTGGAAACCCTGTGTCGCAGGATGGAAGGCGAAATCCGGCGTGTGGAACGGCTGTTGAACCGTTTTGACCCGGAAAGCGCCCTTTATCGGGTGAACCGTGACGCGGTCATTTACCCGGTGGGGATGGCAGAGGAGCTGTGGACGGTCTTGCAGGATTGCCGGCGTTATTTTGAATGGACAGAGGGATGTTTTGATATTACGCGCGGCTGTTTTGACAGGGTGGAATTTGACGAATCGAACCGGACGGTTTTTTTGAAGGGACGCGCCGGTTTTGACCTCGGCGGTTACGGCAAGGGATATGCGTTGCGGCAAATACGCCGGCTGCTGGATGCGGAAGCGGTGCCGCGGGCGCTGATAAACTTCGGCGACAGTTCGATTCTGGCTATAGGAATGCATCCGCACGGAGACTGCTGGCCGGTGGGGATAGATAATCCCTGGACAGGGGAACGGATGGGTGTCATGTCGCTGCGCGACTGTTCCCTGTCGGTTTCCGGAAACAAACCCGCGCAGCCGGCGCACATCGTAAACCCGGAAACGGGCGCCTGCGTGACCGGCCGGAAAATCGTGGCCGCCGTTGCCGACAATCCCGTCGATGCGGAAGCGCTGACCACCGCGTTGATGGTGGCAGCCCCCGGCAGGGTGGAAAATATAGTGAACCGATTCAGGCTAATAGAATATAAGATATATGAATAACATTTTGGAACAAACCCCCGTCAGTCGAAGGACTTTTTTCAGGGACATGGGCGCCATCGGAGGCGGCGGCATGTTGCTTACGGCCTTTCCCTGGCTGCAGTCGTGCAGTGCAGACGAGAAGAAGGAAATTGCACGGGAAAAGGTGACGCTGGCAGTCATCGGTACCGGTTCGCGCGGGCAGTATCACCTGCAGAACCTGCGCGGCATACCGAACGTGGAAGTGACGGCCCTGTGCGATGATTATGCGCCTCATCTGAAGGAGGCGGCCGCCATGTGTCCGGCGGCGGAAACATACGCGGATTACAGGCAGGTGCTGGAACGCAGGGATATCCGGGCCGTGATTGTTGCCACGCCCCTGAATGTACATCCGGTGATTACGATAGACGCGCTACAGGCCGGGAAACACGTCTTCTGCGAAAAATCCATGGCCCTGACGCCGGCCGAATGTCTGGCCATGTACATGGCTTTCAAGCGCAGCGGCAAGGTTTTGTTCATCGGTCAGCAACGCCTTTACGACCCCAAATACCTTCAGGCCATCCAGATGGTACACGCCGGCATGCTCGGCGAAATCACCGGCATCCGCACCTACTGGTTCCGCAACAACGACTGGCGGCGACCGTTGCCTTCCCCCGACCTGGAACGGAAAATCAACTGGCGGCTCTACAAGGAATTTTCCGGGGGACTGATGACGGAACTGGCCACCCACCAGTTGCAGGTAGGAAACTGGGCGATGAAGATGATACCCGAAACGGTCTCCGGATTCGGCGACCTCGTGTACTGGAAAGACGGCCGCGAGGTGTACGACAGCGTCAGCCTGATATACCGTTATGCCGGCGGCGTCAAGATGACATACGAATCCGTCATCTCGAACAAGTTCTACGGACTGGAGGAAGAACTGCTTTGCAACAGCGGAACGATGGAATTTGAAAAAGGGAAATACTACTTCGAAGAAGTAAAGCCCGCTTCCGGAATCATGCAGCTGGTCAATCAGATAGAACATCAGATTTTCGACCGGGTCTCGTTTGCCGGGCCGAGCTGGGTGCCGGAAACGGCGACGAAGAACACGGGCTATTTCGTAATGGACAGGGTGAGTTCGCACGACGGCGGTTCGACCGTAGGATTTGCGAGCGACGGTTCGGAGGAACTGCTGGCGGCATTCTGCGAGGCAGCCGTCACCGGACGGCCCGCGCCGAATCTGGTAGAAGAAGCCTATTATTCGTCCGTTCTGGCGCTGCTGGGACTGCAGGCCATGGAAGAGCAGCGCATCATTACGTTTCCGGACGAATACAAAATACCCTATTTAAATTTTGCATAAGATGAAAGATATCCTGATTACGGTCAAACGGCAGAAACAGGAAATTCGCTGGCTGTGCGGCGCCGTCGCTGTCGCGCTGCTGTTGAACCTGTCTGCCATTCTGGCCTATCATACGTCCTGGAATGAATTATGGACGCAACTGCCCTGGGTCATTTGCATCGGGGCAGGCCTGTATGCGCTGTCCGTCGTCCTGCGGGGCATCGTCTGGGGCGTATGGCGACTTTTCCGGAAAAAATAACGTGTCGGTTGCCTGTGGAACGGAAGTATGAATCGGAGGTATACCGCTCCGGGGAAGGGCGTCATATCCTCCACAATCTCTATCGCAAGCTGCTGATAGACATGGATGTGCCGATGGCGGAGCGCATGGTAAAAACGTGTTTCGGCGATACGCACGTCATGCTGTACGGCCATCCGGAGGGGAAGCCCGTGCCGGTTTTTTACGGGGAATATGCCCTGAATCCGCTGGCTGTCCGTCCCCTGGTGCAGGGTCTGGACTTGAACCGGATACGGCTGATGGTACCCGACCCGGTCGGACAGGTCGGATTCAGCGGAGAAAAACGCCTGTCCTTCGCCAGAGGGGAATATGGCGAGTGGGCGTGTCAGGTGATGGACGCACTGGAATTGCCGGCAGCGCCGGTGCTGGGATATTCGTTCGGCGCCGGGATTGCGCTGCAGCTTTGCGAAACCTCCGTACTGCGTATTGAGCGTTTGTTGCTTGTTGTGCCTTCCGGGCTTGCGGGCGTTTCGACCTCCGGAATGACCGGGCTAATCCGGCAGGCGCAAAAGAAAGACGCCCTGACGGAGGAGGAGGTGAAAAAAGCGTTGCAGCCGGTATTGCCGTTTCCGCAGGAGGAAGTGACGAACGCCGTCCGGATGCTTTTTCTCCATGCAAAGGCAGAAAAGGAAGCGCACAAAGGTTTCCAGAAGAAAAACCTTCGGAAACTGAATGCTCCGGTATGCGTGATTGCCGAAAAGTCAGACCGGCTGTTTCCCGGCGAAGCCGTAATCAGGCAGGCACAGAAGGTCATTCCGTACGTAAAGGACAGTCACCTGCTTTCCACCGGCGGCAGTCACTGCTGCCTGTTCAGTCCGGACGCGACGGAAGAACTG
>JAISEZ010000222.1 GCA_031263835.1 Tannerella sp. | reverse complement strand
TGCGACCGTCATCAATGATGACGGAGCCGGTGCAGGCTGCATTGCGTCCGTCATCAATGATAACGGAGCCGGTGCAGGCTGCATTGCGACCGTCATCAATGATGACGGAGCCGGTGCAGGCTGCATTGCGACCGTCATCAATGATGACGGAGCCGGTGCAGGCTGCATTGCGTCCGTCATCAATGGTGACGGAGCCGGTGCAGGCTGCACTGCGTCCGTCACCAATGGTGACGGAGGGAATCAGATTCGGATTCCGACCGGCGCGACAATTTGGATTGCATCCCCGGGATTTATGGGATTTATATGATTTTCAGAAATCCCATAGTTAGCGACACGGGCGGCGTTACCGCACAGCAGCGAAGCATCCTTAAATCCCATAAATCCCGGAGAAGTCAGGAGTTATGAAATTATACCCGTACAAGGCATTATAGAGCCTTTTAATTCTTATCTTTGCCGCGGATTTAAAACAACAACTATAAAAAATAATTCAAACAAAATGATCGCAAAAACTATCTCCCGCAGGGATTTTATCCATCGGGCGGCTACGGGCGCCGGCCTGTTGGCGTTAAGTCCGGCTAACAGTCTGCTGGCTCATCCGGCCAAAAGTTTCTGGCCGAAGAATGCAAAAAAGTATACGATCTACATGATCGGACACGCTCACATAGATTTGGTGTGGCTGTGGCCCTGGACAGAGGGACTTGCCGTTGTACACAGCACGTTCCGGTCGGCGCTTGAGCGAATGAAGGAAACGCCTGATCTGGTGTTTACCTCCAGTTCGGCGCTGTTTTACCGGTGGGTGGCGGAGAACGACCCGGAAATGCTGGACGAAATCCGCCGTCGCGTGGCCGAAGGACGCTGGAACGTGGTTGGCGGCTGGTGGACGGAACCCGACATGAATATCCCCTCCGGCGAAGCTATGGTACGGCAGGGACTGTACGGGCAGCGCACGCTCCGGAAGCTGACCGGACGTCAGGCGACGGTAGCGTTCGGCGCCGATTCCTTCGGACATGCCGGTACAATACCGCAGATTATCAAGTTGCAGGGCATGGAAACTTTCGTTTTCATGCGTCCGGGTGGCGGCGAAAAGAATTTACCTTCCAACCTTTTCCGGTGGGAAGGGCCGGACGGCTCCTCCGTACTGGCATACCGCATTCATCATCATTACGGCAGTCTGGACCAGGGCGAAGCGCTGACAACCCGGAACGACCTTCGGGAAGTGACGGAATACGTCCCGCAACATCCCGTTCCGGCGGTGATGAAGTTTTTCGGCGTTGGCGACCACGGCGGCGGCCCGTCCAAAGCCCATATCCGCGTCATCAACGAGGCCCGGGCGGAAAAGGATGCTCCGGTCATCGTTTACAGCAGTATGGACCGCTATTTTGAAGACCTGCGCAAATATCCCGACCTGCAATTACCGGTGGTGAAGGACGACCTGCAGCACCATGCGCCCGGCTGCTATACGGCGGAAAGCGCCATCAAGAAAAACAACCGGCTGGCAGAGGCGGCGCTCGTGACGGCGGAGAAGATTTCAGCCATCGGCTCCGTATGCTGGAAAAACAGCTACCCGAAGGACGCTTTCACGCAGGCCTGGGAAAGAATAATGCTGCTCCAGTTTCATGACAGCATGGCCGGCACCTCGCTGGTGTCACACTATCAGTATGCCCGCAATGGCTACGGATATGCGCTGAACGTGGCTGATGACGCCACCGCCATGGCTGTTCAGAAACTGGAATGGCAGGTGGCCGCCGAAGATCCGGAGTCGCGCTACCTGCTTGTGTTCAATCCTCATGCGTGGGAATTTAAGGGCATTGTACGGTATGATTCCGACCGGGGAATCATTTGCATTACCGATGAGCACGGTCATACCTATCCTTACCAGTGGATTACCGGACAGGCGCAGACTCACGGTCGCCAAACGCTCCTGATAGACGTGACCGTGCCTCCCATGGGATACGTTCAGCTCCGGGGACGGCACTGCGCTTCGCCGGCAGAGTTGCCTGACCCGGCACGTGCGGAAGAGAATGTGCTGGAAAATGAATATTACCGGATCACCTTCTCCTCTACGGGCACTGTTGGCGTTTTCGACAAAAAATCCGGAAAGCATGTATTTTCCGGCGGCGAAACCGGATGCCGGGCCATCGTGATTGACGACCCGAGCGACACGTGGAGCCACGACATTAAATCCTTTGACAGCGAAATTGGCGCGTTTGCCGGCGCCAGCGTCAAACCGCTTTGCCGCGGGCCTCTGCTGGCCACCATGCGGGTGACGACCACCTACGGACGTTCCACCCTGACCGTTGACTGGTCGCTGACCGCCGGCTCGAACCGGATTGAAGCCGAGGTAAAACTCGACTGGCACGAACGGCTTAAAATGTTGAAATTCTCCTTCCCGGTTGATGTGGATACACCGACGCCGACCTACGAGGCGCCATATGGATTCATCGTGCGCACAGCCAGTGGCGACGAAGATCCGGGTCAGCGATGGGTGGACGTTTCCGGGCGACGCGGTGATGAGACATACGGTCTTGCTATAATTAACGATGCGAAATACGGATACAGTGTCAGGGACAATGACCTGCGCATCTCCGTTGTGCGGTCGGCCGTTTATGCCCATCATCAGCCGAAGGAACTTCGTCCGGAACTGGAATACGAGTGGATGGATCAGGGTTTGCAAACATTCCGCCTGTGGCTGGCGCCGCACAGGAACAGCTGGCAGGAAAGTCACATTCCCCGTATCGCCGAAGAGTTTATAGCTCCGCCGGTTGTCATCTATCAGGGCATCCATCCGGGAGTCCTGCCCAAATCCGGTTCGTTCATGGAGATAGACGCGCCTGACGTGCTGGTTACGGCAGTCAAGAAATCCGAGGATGGAGACGATCTGATCGTGCGTCTGGTGGAAACCGTCGGTCAGGAGACGTCTGCGACATTCCGTTTCCCCTCCGCCGGCATCATTTGGCGTGGCACGTTCCGTCCCTGCGAAATCAAAACGCTCCGGCTGTCTGTCGGCGCAGGAACGGTCATGGAAGTCAATCTGCTTGAAGAATAATACGGAAAAAGGAAAACGACCGCCGTCCGCCCTGTCCGGTATGCTGAACAGTTAGGAGCTAACCGGGCGGAATGTTATACTTTGCGCGGGATAAGGAAATCTGGGTACATACCGCCGACACGGGCCGCAAATTTTTTGTCTTCTACGAAAACCGGCGACTCATTTACCGGGCGAATGGCATATAGTTAGTAGTTAGTAGTTAGTAGTTAGTAGTTAGTAGACAGTAGACAGGCGCTGCATTTGCCGGGGCCATTTGATCCTGTATATGAACTGACGGACTCATTCTACTAACTACTATCTACTAACCACTGCTTCCCATCAGCTTTCAATTGTTCCGGAACGTGAGGTCTTTCACAAATTCATTCATGCCGATCACCTCGCGTGTGATCGGTTTGCCGTTGCGCGTCACGTTGTCGAAGGTGACGCCCTCGATTTGGTGTTCTTCGTCATAGCCTTTGAGTTCCACCGTCATCGGTTCGCCGGAAGCCTGAATGTCCTTGAAGGTCACGTTGCGGATATGGCCGCGTTCGGGGTCGCGCGAGTAATACCCCTTGTCGATCCAGAGGGAGATTAGCCGCACGGACTGCTCCACGCGGATGTTTTCGAAACGGATGTTACTGATCACGCTCCCGTCGGAGTGGAAGATGCGGAACGTCCATTCGCGACCGACGTCGTGAATCACGTCGCAGTCCTCGAACACCACATTGTCAATGTTCTGCCGCAGTTCGGCGCCGAGGCTCAGGGCGTGGGCGCACTGATTCCAGAGCACGCAGCCGTGCACCCGGATATCCCCTGCCGGATTCATGCCCGTCTGCGTCTTGATGACCACCAGGTCGTCCAGCGTCCGCAGGAAACAGTCGGCCACCTCCACCTGCGTACTGCCGCAGATGCCGATACCGTCCGAATTGGCGCGGTAGCCCAGCAGCTTCAGGTTTTTGTAGCACACGTTGTGCGAATTGTAGACCGGCAGCGTCCACGACGGCGAATCGCGCAGCACAATGCCCTCTATGCGGATGTTTTCGCATCCCCCGGCGATGTGAATCATCGAGCGGGAGTGCGTCGTACAGCCCGTGGCGTCCAGGATGCCCCGCCCGCAGACGCGGATATTCCGCCCGTTCAGCGCCAGCGCGTCCCTGTATGACCGCAGCCCCGTACTGCCCGACACGCTGTACGGCTCCTGCGGGTCGATGACGATCCGTACAATGGCGCCGGGACTGATATAGACCGTTTGATTGTCCTTCACCTCGATATGGGAAATCTCGTGGATGCCGGGTTCAAAAAAGAGAACATCCGGCGAATTTTTGTCGGGGATGTCCGTCTCCGGCGCATCGGCAAAGAGGTGCAGCGAGTGAAACATGTCGCCGTTCATCTCCACCGTCAGGTAGCGCGGCCTGTCCATCGTGAACGTCGCCGTGCGTCCGCTGACCCTGGCCGTAATGCCGGCCGAGGCGGGCAGCACCTTCACGTCGCGGATCTCCTCCCCGTACGTCACTTTCACCGTCACCTTTCCTTCCATGTCGAAGCAGGTGAAGGCGGCCAGGTCATAATAGAGCGCGGAATGAACCTTGTCGTCCATTGCCCTGTCGCGCAGCTCGCGCTCGACGGGGCCTACCCGCGCAATGTAAACGGGCGCCGACTGTCCGTTCACCTCCACCTTAAAATCGCGGCTGAGTTCCTCGCCCTCCGGCGCCGGTGCGATCCACACCGTTCCCTCCGTACAGGCGGCCAGCATCAGCATCGTCGCCAGCACTGCCAGTCCCGCTCTTTTCTTTCTGTTACTGTATACTGTTTTCATAAAACGAATCTTTGAATAATTGAATCTTTGAATAATTGAATTTTTGAATCTTCGAATCTTCAGGAGTACCAGTCCCGTTTTCTGTTTTCCATATTCCGGAGTGTTTCGATGCAGACGTTCACGTCGTCCACCACCTGGAAGTCGAACATGCCGACGCAGATGAAATCCGCTCCGTTCTCGAACGCCCATTTGAAGCCGTCGGCGGGATGAATGGCGCCCGCGGCAAGCACCTTGAACCCCATGACGGGCACCTTAACGCGGTTGACAAACTCGACCGTGCGGTCGGGGAACGGACAAAAGCAATTGTCGTGAAAACGGTTGTGATCCGGGCTTAGCTCGCCGTCCACCTCGAATGCCCGCCGGTTCTCGCGCGGATGAGCCGACCAGTAATTATCGTGGTGCATGGTTTTCATGTAGTAATCGGGGATAATCCCGTTTTCTTCGCAGACGATAAACGAATCAATCGTATGCGCTCCCATGCCGGCCACTATTCCGTGACTGCGGATGCGTTCCATCAGTCCGCCGATGATTTCCGGCCGGCCGTCGCGCACCAGCCAGTCACACCAGTTTCCCTGCAGCTGGATCATATCCATCCCGTGATCCACGGCCACCGCCACATCTTCGTAGATATCCCTGCTTTTTTCCTTGATTCCCACCTGCGTAATCACCTTGATTTTGCTGCCGGTCAGTTTCCTGTATTTGGCCATCACCTGTACGGTCGGAAAACCGATGTTGATGCAGTTGATGCCGGCCTGTTCGCACAGCATCAGCGTTTCATAGATCTTTTTCTCGGTATTGTAGGCCACGAAAAGAGAGTCTGTGTAAATCAGGTCGCGTGCGTGCGACCAGCCGCCGATCAGGTTACCGCCCATAATCAGCCGGCTCAGCCGGTGGTCGCCGAGTTTTCCCTTCGGCAGCTCGCCTTTCAGTTCGTTCAACGCCATCCGGTTGACCTGCACGGTTGCGCCCGACATTACATCCATGCCATACGCCCTGCTCGTCCGCCAGGCGCCCCAGCCCAGTCCGCCAAGCAGCGGAAGGGATACCAGGTTTTTCAGCGCTTCGCGGCGCGTATTCGGTTCGTGCAGCTCGACTGCCTCCGGAGGAAGGTCATCATCCGTGCGCCGTTTTTTTCTTTTCCGGTTCCGGACGAAGGCGTCCAGTCCATACCCCTGTTCCCTGCTGACCGCCAGAAAAACAAGCGCGACCGCTTCCACGAGCAGCTTGTCGACCACGAACACGCTTCCTTCATGCGCGTCGAGCGCCAGCGAAATGCCGAACGGCGGATAGGCAAAATAGTAAAGTACGAGCATCAAGGCTCCGCAAACGGAAGACCAGCGGCTCCACAGGCCGAAAAACAGAGACAGTCCGACCAGCGCCAGTCCGGCGATGTTCAGTACATCCACCACCTCCAGCCTGACGGGCGAAGCGGCGAGCCATTGATAAAAAACCGCCGGAAAACCGTGCGTATTGTTCAGGTAATCGGCAGCGCTCCAGTCGGAAACTAATTTGACGGCTCCTTCATACAGGAAATGCCATCCGACGACCATCCGAAGAATTGTAATAACTGTTTTCATATATCCAAGCATTAATGTGTTTAAAAGCAATCTGTAAAAAATCGCCGTAAAAGTACAAAAAAAATCGAATACACCGCATAGCAGTGATTAGCGGTTAATGCTGTCAGAACCGGGATTTATGGGATTTGGATGATTTTCAGGATGGGTCGCGGCTGGACGGTGGCCGCCCCGTTATTGTCGGCCACGTAGGGGCGAACCTGTGTGTTCGCCCTCCCATCCCCCATGTGTGTTCGCCCCCGCCATGTGTGTTCACCCCGCCCCGGTCGCCGTTGTCCCAACGGGAATGGGCGCACACACAGGTGCGCCCCTACGCCCGCCATATCCCAGCCCAATGGCAACGCCTTGGGGTATGGAATGACGCGCACATCGCCCTGCGCCCTGCAAGGGCAGCATACTTTTCGTCACCATCCATTGTCTGAACCGGGATTCATAGGATTTAAGGATTCTCATGATGATTTGCGGCTGGCCGGCGGGATTCTGTAGGGCTGAAAGCCCGGCATCAATAGCACAGGG
>JAISEZ010000219.1 GCA_031263835.1 Tannerella sp. | reverse complement strand
AACGGCGAACTGAAAAACATCTGTCAAATCGAACACACCCGACATCGCAGTTTCGCAAACTTTATCTGCAATGCGGTTGCTGCTCTTATTGCCTGTAATTTCCTGCCCAAAAAACCCTCACTCAATCTCGACATCGTTGATATGACTGCACTGAAAAGGATTTCTTAGGTCGAACTGACGTAGTTTAATATTTGGATAGCCACGGTGCTGGTTCATCCACGGACTTTTGCGCATGAGCCATAAATTATCAACACAGAGACACAGAGAACACAGAGATTTACACGGCGGAACGCCGTATTTTCTTTGTGACCTCTGTGCAGGAATAGGAGGTACACGGAGGCCACAGAGAAGGAACTTCGTTCCGCAGAACAGCCAATCTCCGTGTCCTCTGTGTCTCTGTGTTGATAATTTATTCTTTATGTCCATGCACAAAACCATGCCGCGCGCACTATAGAGTTCGTGCTCTGTTTTTTTGAACAGGTGCTAATGTGCGAATCAGTGGCTACGGACGATTCGCATTATCTGTTTCCGGACAATTCGCTCCTTTATTTCTTGATTAGATTCATAAATTCCACGCGGGTTTTGGCCTGCTGGAAAAAACCGGTGAAATCGGAGGTCGTCGTGAGGGAGTTTTGTTTTTCTACGCCGCGCATCTGCATGCACATGTGTTGCGCCTCGATGACGACCATGACACCCAGCGGGTTTAGCGTCTTCTGGATACATTCCTTGATTTGCCGCGTCATGCGTTCCTGCACCTGCAGGCGGCGGGCAAAGATGTCTACTATTCGCGGGATTTTGCTCAGCCCGGTGATGTATCTGCGGGGGATGTAGGCGATATGCGCCTTGCCGAAGAAGGGCAGCAGGTGATGTTCGCAGAGGGAAAAGAAATCAATGTTCTTGACTATCACCATTTGCTTGTAGTCTTCGTCCTGAAACATGGCGGAGGCGAGTACGGCTTCCGGGTCCTGGCTGTAGCCCTGCAACAGGAACTGCATGGACTTTGCCACCCGTTCCGGCGTTTTCAGCAGGCCTTCGCGCGTGACGTCTTCTCCGAGCAGGCGGATAATCTGGCGGTAATGTTCGGCAAGCGTGCCGGTTGTGTGCGATGCGTCTTCGTTCTGTTCCATTCGGGCGGGGGCGGGTCAATTCAGGAAAATGCGGACGTTTTCCCGGATTATTTTTATCTCATTCCTGAATGTGGGGAAAGAACCGGTCAGCTTGTACATCATGCACAGCGCTTCCTCGTAGGTCAGGAAATCGCCTACGCGCAGCCGCCAGAATGGGGCCGTGTAGTCCACGTAGATGGAGGCTTCGCTGTAGATTCTGTTTATCTGGTCTTTTTTGGAGAAGGCTTCGTCCTTGGACCTCCGCTGGCTGTTTCCCGTGAAAACCTGAATCGTATAGCCCGGCGCCGTCATATAGTCCCGTCCGCCGTCCGATTCTGTTTTCAGGCCGGCAAGGTGCGAGTCCACCAGTGCACGGATTGCCGGCGGCTGGAGAATCGTGACTGCGCCCTTTCCCCGTTCCGGTCTTGTCAGGGCGTCGAAGATGGAGGTCTGCGCCTGCAATCCGCCGCCCTGACAAAGGAACAGCAACAGCAGAAGAAAATGCTGCGGTTTCATTTTACATTAAAAAGCTTCGATAATCGGCAGGAATTTGTCTATGCCGAGCGACGCGCCGCCAATCAGTCCGCCGTCCACGTCCGGATTGGAAAACAGTTCTTTCGCATTGCCGGCATTGCAGCTTCCGCCGTAAAGGATGGAGGTGTCCTCCGCAACCGGCGCGCCGTATTTTGCCGCAACGGTCCGGCGGATATGTGCATGTATTTCCTGCGCCTGCGCCGGCGAGGCCGTCTTTCCGGTTCCGATGGCCCAGACCGGTTCGTAGGCCAGTATTATCCTGCGGAAATCGTCGGCGGACAGTTCAAACAGGGATGCTTCTATTTGCGCATCCACGACTTCGAAGTGCCTGCCGGCTTCGCGTTCCGCCAGCACCTCGCCGATACAGAAAATCGGCGTCAGCCGGCTGGCCAGCGCCAGTTCCACTTTTGTTTTCAGGATGGCCGGCGTCTCGTGATAATAAGCCCGTCTTTCGGAGTGTCCCAAAATGACGTAGGTCGCTCCCGTGGAGGCAATCATTTCCGCAGACACTTCACCCGTGTAAGCGCCGGCCGTATGGTCGGCGGCATTTTCCGCGGCCACGCCGATTTTCCGGGTGTCAATCGCCGCAACGATGCTTGCCAGATGCGTAAAAGGTACGCCGATGACGACGTCGCAATTCGGCGTCCTGTCTTTCAGCGCCTCACTCAGTCCCTTTGCCAGGGCCAGTCCTTCCGGCAGGGTTGTATTCATTTTCCAGTTCCCTGCCACCATGTTTTTTCTCATTGCAAATCTTATTTAGTTGTATGTAAACCTGTTTTTTTCCTGCGGGTTCTACGGTTTCGAAAGAAATCGTACACCCAAACGAGCAGCAAAGGTAATACAAAACCGGAAATAATCCGTAACCAGCGCTCGCCATCCTGCCTGTTTTTTTTCGCGGGCATTGCCTTCGCGTCGCCGGCTTCGCCTTCCGGCAGAGGCGTCTCGCCCAGGTAAGCGGCAACCGTTTCCGCCAGCGCGTTTTCGTTCGGAATATCGTTGTGATGCCATTTGGCCAGAATCGTCCCTTCCCTTATCAGCATCAGGCCGGGGTTGGAACGAATCATGGTTTTCAGTACGATGTCGTCGGCCGTCAGGAAGGGATAGTCGGCGCCGGTATTTTTTTGCCATTCCCCGACTCCTTCCGGAGAGGAAGCCGTGACGCAATAAAACAGATAACGCTTTTCACGGGCCAAATCGTACACATGGTTGATGGCCTCGATATGCTGGTCGCTGGCCGTTTCCAGCGCGGGCGCCACCAGCAGAAAGAGCGGCTCGGACTGATTGAGTATCTTCATGCCGATGTTCTCCCCTTCCTCATTGTACAGCTCAAACGAAGTGATTGCCGGTATAAAGCCCTTCCGAATCTGCCTGCTGTCAACATACGTCCAGGTGGAATCATCCGCCGGCGCGTCCTTCAGCGCAAACTCCCGCTTGACGCCGTCTTTTTCATAAATGAAACGGTATTCGGCCTGCGGCGCGTTTTCGGGAATTTCCATCTGCCTGAAAATATTGTTGCCCACCTTGTAGGGGCGGAAGTCGAGAATGGGTAAATGGTCATAGTTCCGGATGCAGAAGGCGATACAGAAAAAGAACGAAAACAGGACGACAAACCAGTAGGCTCTGTAGGTGTAAAACGAAGTCAGACGCCGGCAATAGAGGTAAAGGAATATCGTGCAGGCCAGCAGGACGATGTTTTTATAAAACGTCTGCCAGTTGGTGATGACCAGCGCATCGCCGAAACATCCGCAGTCGGACACCGGGTTGTACAGGGCCAGATAAAGCGTCAGCGGCGTCATGAAACACATGACCAGCAGGGTACAGAGCGAGATTAATTTCCGGTAAACGCCCGTCAGCAGGCAGAAACCCAGGGTAAATTCAAGCGCCGCCTGGCCAAAGGAGAGCAGATGGTCTGTCCACAGGAAATAATCCAGCCCGAAAGTCGAAAGATATTCCTTTATTTTGAAAGCGGTGCCCACCGGGTCAATGGCTTTCACGAGGCCGGAAAAAACGAAAACGGCGCCGACCAGTACCCGCGAAAATTCCGCCGCTATTTTAATTATCAATTCCTTTTTCATCGTCAAATTCAAGTTTAATCAAGCCAAACAGGGCGTAGTTAATCATATCCATGTAATTGGCGTCGACGCCTTCGGAAACAAGCGTCTGCCCGTCATGATTTTCAATCTGTTTGACCCGGTGTATTTTTGTAAGAATCAAGTCGGTATATGAGCTGACACGCATGCTTCGCCAGGCTTCGTCGTAGTCGTGGTTTTTGGCGTACATCAGCTCTTTGGACTGCGTGATATAGTTGTCATACAGCGCCAGCGCTTCATCGACGGGCATGTCCGGCGCGTCCGTGGACGGCCCCTGCGCCAGCTGAATCAGCCCGATGACGCCATAATTGACAATCGCGACAAATTCCGGCTGGATGCCTTCTCCAATCCTGCTCTCCCGCTTCATTTCAAGACTGCGAATACGGTTGGCCTTGATAAAAAGCTGGTCGGTGATGGAAGACGGGCGCATGATACGCCACGAAGCGCCGTAGTCGCCCAGTTTCTTTCGGAAAATCTCCCGGCACAGGTGAATCACCTGTTCGAATTGCTGTTCTGTATTCATAGAGATTCAAAGATTCAAAAATTCAAAAATTCAAGGATTCAGCATGATACGGAACATACCTGTTTTACATCATCAGGAGCAGCGCAGCGAACGTCCGATTTGCAGCACCGTTGCCTTGGTAATGCTGTTCATTTTGCACAACCGGTCAACACTTATGCCGTGTCTTTTTGCAATGGCGCCCAGCGTGTCGCCTTTCTGTACCCGGTAATATACTGTCGCGGCACTGTTCTCTGCCGGCTGCGTGTCAGGCTGTGCTTTCCGCGTTTGCGTTTCGGGAACGGGATTGACCGTTGCCGGCGGGGATTCCGGGGCCTGGCCGGCCGGTGTGGCGGCTATCGCCTCTCCTTCCGCTCTGTTCGTTTCCGTAACGGATTCCTGTTTTTTAGCAGGCTTGGCGACCCGGTAACAGATTTCCTGACCGACACGCAGGGCATCCGTAGACAGGATACTGTTCAGGCGGCACAGTGTCTCGACGGTCGTTCCGTACTGACGGGCGATGGAATTGAGCGTTTCCTTCTCCTGTACCTTATGATAAAGCGCTGCCGGCGGCTGTTTGGCCGATGTTTCCCCGGCTTCGGTTTTCACGGGCGCAGCGGCGGCACCGTCTGCTTTCTGTTCCTTTCCGGTCGTTTTGGCGGCGGCCGTTCCGCAGCGAATCGACTGGCCGATACGCAGTTTGGAAGTACTCGAAATCCCGTTCAGCCGGCACAGCTCGGCCACGCTTGTACGGTATATCAATGCGATTTTGCCCAGCGTTTCACCCTGTTTGACGCGGTGATAGACAATCCGTTCGGAGGTGGAAGTATATACATTGCCGCTTTTGGCGCTGCCTTTCCGGAATACATACGAGTCATTGTGCGGCGTTCCGCGGTCGAAATCAATCAAATCGCCCGGGTCAAGCGCCTGCCCCAGAAAACGGGTTTCGAAATGCAGGTGGGAGCCGGTGGAACGGCCTGTATTTCCGCCCAGCGCAATCGGCTGGCCGGCCCTGACAATATCGTTTTCGGAAACCAGATAGTTGGACAGGTGACCGTAAACAGTCTCCAGCCCGTTCGGATGACGAATGACCAAATATTTCCCGTAGCCGCGGCGTTCAAAGCTTTTGATTCGTACTTTTCCGCTGAATGCGGCGCGGATGGTATCGCCGACCTGTACTTTCAGGTCAATTCCCCGGTGCATCCGGCGGCGGCGGAGGCCGTATTTGGATGTTACCTTCAGCTCGTTTGCAACCGGAAACACAAATGTGGAACAGTCTATATCAAATGTATCCGGAAATGCAATCTCCCTGCTGCGAAACGGGTTCACCCAGCTGGTATCCCACGAGCCGTACAGTTCGTCGGCCGGAAACCGGAGCGCTTCTTCCTCGAGCAATTCCTCGCGCGAAACGTAATCCATGACGGCCAGTTCCGCGCCGAACCGTTCTTTTCTGATATCTATCCGGTTGGCCATCAATTCGGATACCTGACGGTCTATCAGTTGATTATGCAGAGAGTTTGCCGCCGACGCAGCATCCCTCCTTTTCAAAGGTTCCTTCCCCTGCATTCCCGCTACCGCCAATGTGACACCGCAAAGAATAGACACTATTTTTACTTTCATATCTCGTCTTTCTATTTTTCAAGTTTATCCCTATAAAACGTATAAATCTTACTCGTTCTACACAGTCTTGTCTTTCAAAAATTCACCAAATATCCACATTTTCAATTTCCCGGCCAAAAAAACAGCATGGAAAATATCTTAATGTTTTCCAAGGAACGTTTACGCAGATGTATAAGATTCTTCTTTTCAGTCAATTAAACAGAACCTGTTTTATGCTGTATTTTCCGCATGAAATACCGGCAAACGGTTATTTGCGGCTAATGGCTTTGCGTACAGAAAGAAAATGCGCTCCCGAAAACCTGAAAACGTGATTTCGTGTACCTGTTCTGATTTTTTCCGTTTTACATGTTGCAGGAACAAACTTTTTACTACCTTTGCCCCGCATTCTATTTTGCGTTCGCTCATGGCGATTAATTGACTTGATTGCATTAAGATAACAAATTATATAGATAAGAAAATGGAGAATAAAAAAGTAAATTTGCGATTTGGCATTATTTGTGTGGCCATACTGCTGGCAGCAGCCAGCCGGCTAATTCCACATCCGGCCGGGTTTGCACCCATTGTCGGCATGGCGCTTTTCGGAGCCGCCTATTACAGCAAGCGTTACTGGGCGTATATCATTCCGATTGCGGCCATGATAGTGAGCGATGTTGTATTAAACATGTTTGTGCATAGTGCATACACGAACGGACACCCGTTCTCGATTATGTCCCTGTATACTTCTGGGGCATTGGTGTTAATTGTGTTGACGGGAACGTTCATGCTGAAGAAAGTGCGTGTGCCTAACGTGGCGGTTTCTGCAGTGGGAGCCTCGGTGATTTTCCATCTGGTTACCAATTTTGGCACATGGATATCGTGGAGTATGTACCCGCACACATGGGAAGGTCTGGGAGCCTGCTATGTAGCAGGGTTGCCGTTCTTCCGCAATGGCCTTGCCGGCGACTTGATATACACGGGCGTATTATTCGGCGCGTTTGAGTTGCTAATGTACACATTCCCGTCGCTCAAGCCACAAAAGACAGCCTGAGACACATAGACACATAGAAATCGGTTGTTATTTCCCGGTAGAGACAGCATCGTCTTTACCGGGATTTTTTATGTTCGGAAAAGACGTGCGAATTATGAATTATAAATTATGAATTATCACCACGGAGACACGGAGGGAGGCCACAGAGAACAATGTGAGAATGTGAGAATGAGCCAGTGTGAAAATGAATTGACTCATTGGCATATTGGCTCATTCTCACATTTTTCTCCGTGTTTCCTGTGCAGGAAAAGAAG
>JAISEZ010000112.1 GCA_031263835.1 Tannerella sp. | reverse complement strand
ATTATACTTCCTACAATCAAAAGTGAGTCAAAGATGGTGCTTCAAAATGAAAAATGCCGCATGAGGCACTGCCAATAGAAAAAGAGGATGTGCCACTTTTGACACACCCTCTCTACCCCAAGCCGCGCCTGCGGCTTGCACGGGGTTATCCGAATCAGACGCCTTCCGGCGTCTCCCGGCATCATTCCTTAACTCGATAACATTGCCCGAAAGGCAAACGGCTGAAATTATTTCCGCGGTTTTCGCTACGGATTGTTACTTTTTCGAGCAAAAAAGATGCATTTTTATTGCCGACCGGTATGTTTTTTTCGGGAAAATGCCTACTTTTGCCCCGCATAAAAAAATATTAGTGATAAATGATTCATGCGAATCAGTAGTTAGCAGATAGTAGAATGAACACATCAGTTTATATACAAAATCAAATGGCTCCGGCAGATGCAGCGCCTGTTGCCGTATTCCGGTATGGAGTACAGGCGGGCGAAAGCATTTCGCCCCTACTAACTACTATCTACTAACTACTAACTACTGATTCAAATGTATAACTGCAGGGATATGAATGTGAATAAAGTGATTGGAGAAAAAATACGGGGGCTGCGCGAAATGAAGAATCTTTCGGCGGAAGACGTGGCGGAACGCAGCGGGTTGAGCCTGACGCAAATCCTGCGAATTGAAGAGAATGAAGAACTGCCTTCGCTGGCGCCGCTGATTAAGGTGGCGCGCGTGCTGGGCGTCAGGCTGGGTACGTTTCTCGACGACCAGCAGGAGCTGGGGCCGGTCGTTTGCCGCGGGAAGCGCCTCGGCGAAAGGGAGGGTATTCATTTTTCGAACAACGCGAAAGCTGTGCATAAAAACATGGCATACTACGCACTTTCGCAGGACAAGGCGGGGCGGCACATGGAACCTTTCCTGATTGACGTCCGGCCCGCGAAAGAGGCCGATTTCGCGCTTTCCACCCACGAAGGCGAGGAGTTTATCTTCGTGCTCGGAGGCGTCGTCGAAATCAATTACGGGAAAGATACGTATGTGCTGGAAGAGGGCGACAGCATCTACTACGATTCGATTGTGGCGCATCACGTACACGCCGCCGGCGAACAGCCGGCGCGCATTCTGGGAGTAATCTATACACCGTACTGAAATATGGAATTATCGAACAGAACACTGGGGCAGTGGCTGGAATACTGGGCGGAGACGACGCCGGACAGGGAGTATATTGTCTATTCCGACCGCAACCTGCGGTTTACGTGGCAGGCGTTTAACCGGCGCGTGGACGACATGGCCAGGGGGCTGATGGCCATCGGCGTGGAAAAAGGCACGCATATCGGCATCTGGGCGACGAACGTGCCCGACTGGCTGACCTTCCTCTACGCCGGCGCAAAAGTCGGCGCCATACTGGTCACGGTCAATACCAGCTACAAGCAAAGTGAACTGGAATTTCTCGTCAGGGACGCCGATATTCATACGCTTTGCATCACCGAAGGCGTTTTCGACGGCAGCTACATCGACATGGTCTATGAAATGGCGCCCGAACTGCGGGACTCGCAGCGCGGCTTCATGAACAGCAGGCGTTTCCCGAAGCTGAAAAACGTCGTCTATATCGGTCAGGAGAAATTCCGGGGCATGTACAACACCTCCGAAATCCTCCTGCTGGGCAGGAACATCGACGACTGCCTGCTGGAAGAGGCCCGGAAGCAGGTGCACTGCCACGACGTGGTCAACATGCAGTACACCTCCGGGACAACCGGCTTCCCGAAAGGGGTGATGCTCACGCACCACAACATTGCCAACAACGGCTACCTGACCGGCGAACACATGGCGTTCACGGCCGACGACAAGCTCTGCGTCTGCGTGCCGCTGTTCCACTGTTTCGGCGTGGTACTGGCCACGATGAACGTCCTGACACACGGTTGCACGCAGGTGATGGTCGAACGCTTCGACCCGCTGCTCGTCCTGGCCTCCATCCACCGGGAACGGTGTACGGCGCTGTACGGCGTCCCGACCATGTTCATCGCCGAACTGAATCACCCGATGTTCAACATGTTCGACCTCACCTGCCTGCGCACCGGCATCATGGCCGGCTCGCTCTGTCCCGTCGAGTTGATGAAACAGGTCTGCGAGAAAATGTACCTGCAAATCACGAGCGTGTACGGGCTGACGGAATCGTCGCCCGGCATGACGCAGACGCGCATCGGCGACCCGTTCGAGGTACGCTGCGAAACCGTCGGACACGACTATGAATTTACCGAAGTGGCCATCATCGACCCCGAAACGGGCGAACATCTGCCCGACGGATTACAGGGTGAAGTCTGCTGCCGCGGCTACAACGTCATGAAGGGGTACTACAACAATCCCGAAGCTACAGCCGAGGTGATTGACAGGGACGGTTTCCTGCACTCCGGCGACCTGGGCATCCGCGACGCCAACGGCAACTACCGCATCACCGGACGCATCAAGGACATGATTATCCGTGGCGGCGAAAACATCTATCCCCGCGAGATTGAGGAATATCTGTATCATCTGGAGGGCATCAAGGATATTCAGGTGGCCGCCGTTCCGTCGAAGAAGTACGGCGAGGAGGTGGGCGCGTTCATCATTCTCCATGAAGGCGCTGCGCTGAAGGAAGATATTGTCAAGGACTTTTGCCGCGGAAAAATCGCACGTCACAAAATCCCGAAATATGTCTTTTTTGTGGATGCCTTCCCCATGACCGGCAGCGGAAAAATACAGAAATTCAAACTGAAAGACCTTTCACTCGAACTGCTGGCCGCACAGGGAATCGTGCCGGAATGACTCAAGAATTCAAAAATTCAATGATTCAAGGATTCAAAGATTCAATGATGCTTCACGCGGGATAGTTGTGCGCATTGACCCGACCGCTGTCCCCGCCGCTCGCCCTTGAATCCTTGAATCATTGAATTTTTGAATCTTTGGATGTATGGCTAACTGTCACATTTGCTCATATTTTTTGCGACAATTTGGAATACCCCCTTGATGAAGGGGGTATATTTCAAATTATACTGTGCACGGGATGGTTTTATGCATTCCCCGTCAGGGGAACCCTATCAATAGAAAAACGTATGCCGCTCATTTCTTATTCCCCGTCAGGGGAATCATATCAATAGAAAGATGAATGCCCTACGGGCAATAAAGCGGGCTTGCCGGTCTTCTTCTCTATTGATATAAATGCCCTGACGGGCAATGCACAAAA
>JAISEZ010000094.1 GCA_031263835.1 Tannerella sp. | reverse complement strand
GACAGAATCGCGCCCGTACACAAAACTATCCCCCCGCGCAGTATAAATTTCAAGATTCAGGATACTGTCTGTGCACTTCTATTCCGGACTTCGCGGAGTGAACTCCGTGAATCGCGGAGTTCACTCCGTGGCGCGCAGAGTTCACTCCGTGGCGCGCAGAGTGCACTCCGTGGTTCGCAGAGTGCACTCCGTGATGTACAGAGTGCACTCCGTGATGAACAGAGTGCACTCCGTAATGCGCAGAGTGCACTCCGTGATGCGCAGAGTGCACTCCATGACGTGCGAAGTGCACTCCGGAGCTTATCCTGCATCCTTTCGATAAGGAAAGCATATTCCCTGTACTCAGCCACCTGTGTGGAAGATAAAAACAGAATCCCTGTGTCACCGGAAGGACGCTTTGATTCCCTGAAAGAGGAGAGTACAGGGAAAACAGCAGGAACCGTGGCCACCCTCCCCAAATCCGCACGCTTGAGAAAAGCAGTGGTTAGTGATTAGTGGTTAATGGTTAGTGATGAGAGGTGCTATTATACTGTGCGCGGCATAGTTTTGTGCATTACGGGCTGACGCCGGATAGCGTCTCTACTACGCAACTATACTGCACGCGATTCGGTTTTATGCATTCCCCGTCAGGGGAACCATATCAATAGAGAAAAAGACCGGCAAGCCCGCTTTATTGCCCGCAGGGCATTCATCTCCCGTTTATGAATCCCCTGCGGGGAACAACAGATGAGCGGCATCGTTTTTCTATTGATATGCTTCCCCTGACGGGGAATGCATAAAACCGAACCGTGTGCAGTATAACCACTAACCATTAATCATTAATCATTAACCACTAATCACTGCTTTTTACTATCTTTGCACCCATGAAATCAATTCTATCAATCCTGTTTATATGAGACTTGAGCGACATACACCTGTCCGGACGGAAGGGCTGGCAGCAGCGGGTTTGCCGGTCGGGTCATCCCTGTCGGGAAAGGGCGGGGCGGGCACATTCTCCGGCCACGGTTCGGGAGCCGTCGGATTTGCCCTGAATCATTTCGGCGCAAGCGAAAGCGACCTGCAAAAAACGCTTTCCGCCGCACTGGAAAAAGGCGGCGACTATGCCGACCTGTTTTTTGAACATACGTATTCGAACAGCATCGGGCTGCAGGACGGCGCCGTCAACCGCGCTTCGTCGAACATCGACTTCGGCATGGGCGTGCGCGTCATCTCCGGCGACCGCACCGGCTATGCCTACGTGGAGAATATCACGCCCGGCGACATGCTGAAGGCGGCGCAGACGGCGGCGCGCATTGCCGCCGACAGCTGCGGGCGCCGGGAACCGGTCAACCTGACGGAAATGGCCTCCGCGCACGATTTGTATGCCGTGCGCACGGCGTGGGACGAGCTTGCCGTGAAGGACAAAATGCCCTGGCTCCAGCAGCTGAACGACCGGATTTTCGCCCTGGACAATCGCGTCGTCAAGGTGATTGCCGGCCTGGGCGATACCACTTCGCACATCTTTTTCTGCAACTCCGCGGGCGAAATGTTCTACGACTACCGTCCGATGGCGCGGCTTCATGCGCAGTGCATCATGGCCGAAGGCGACAGGCTCGAAAACAACTACGCCGGCCGTTCGTTCCGCATGGGGGCGGAGTTCCTGACGGACGGACTGGTGAACACGCTCGCCTCGGAAGCGGTGGACCGGACGGCCATCCTGTTCCGTTCCGTCAAGCCGCGGGGCGGCGAGATGCCCGTCGTGATGGGCGCCGGAGGGTCGGGCATCCTGCTGCACGAAGCCATCGGGCACGCTTTCGAAGCCGATTTCAACCGCAAGAACATTTCCATCTTTTCCGGCAAGCTGAATCAGGCCGTGTGCGACAGGCACATCAACGTGGTGGATGACGGTACCATTCCCTTCAACCGCGGGTCGGTCAATATCGACGACGAAGGCGTGGCGGGACAGAAAACCTTCATCGTGCGCAACGGCATCCTGACAAGCTACCTGCACGACCGCATCAGCGCCGGGCATTACGGCGTGGCGCCCACCGGCAACGGCCGCCGCGAATCGTTCCGCGCAACGCCCGTCCCGCGCATGCGCGCCACCTACATGGAAGCCGGCAACTACAGCGAAGAGGAAATCATTGCCGCCGTGAAGAAAGGCGTTTACGCATCCGGCTTCACGAACGGACAGGTACAGATTGGCGCCGGCGACTTCACGTTCTTCGTCAGGAACGGCTACCTGATTGAAAACGGAAAACTGACGCAACCCGTCAAGGACATCAATATCATCGGCAACGGCCCCAAAGCCCTGGCCGACATCACCATGACCGGCAACAACTACCGGATGGACAACGGGACGTGGACATGCGGCAAGGACGGGCAGTCGTGTCCCGTCACCTGCGGCATGCCGTCCGCCCTGGTGAGCAAACTGACCGTAGGAGGAGAAAACTGATATGATAACAACTGCACACAAGCAACTGGCACAGTGGGCGATGGACTGCGCCCTGAAGAACGGATGCCAGGGCGTCCGCATCAGCCTGTACAGCGGTTCGAGCGCTTCGTTCGAAATCCGGGACATGAAAATCGACCGTCTGCAGCAGGCTTCGGAAAACGCGCTCTCGCTCCACGTCTTTGTTGACGGGCGCTTCGGCTCCTGTTCCACCAACCGGCTTGACAAAAGGGAACTGGAAAAATTTATCCGGAACGCGATTGACTCCACCCGCTATCTGGCCGAAGACCGCGCCCGTAGCCTGCCCGACGCCTCGCTCTATTACCGGGGAGGCGGAAACGACCTGCAACTCTGCGACCCCGCGTTCGAAACCGTCCCTCCGGACGACAAGCTGGCGCTGGCTCTGCACGTCTGCGAAGAAATCGCGGGACGGGACCGGCGCATCGTCTCCGCGGAATCGTCGTACAGCGACGAGGAAAACCACCGCTACCTGATTGCCAGCAACGGTTTTGAAGGCGAGTCCTCGAGTTCCGCCTTCACGCTGGCCGCTGGCGTCAGCATCAAGGGCGACGGCGATGCGCGTCCGTCCTCCGGCTGGTACGATTCGTCGCTCTATTACGGCCGGCTGGTCAGGGACGGAATCGGCGTCAAGGCCCTCGAACGCGCCCTGCGCAAGCTGGGACAGCGCAAGATTGCCTCGGTCAGGCTGCCGATGGTCGTGGACTTCACGGTATCGCACCAGCTGCTGTCGCCCGTCATCAGCGCGCTGTACGGCTCTTCCATCCAGCAGAAAAACTCCTTCCTGCCGGACCACCTCGGCCGCAGGGCGCTGGGCGACCGAATGACGCTGACGGACGAGCCGCACTTGCCGCAGGCCGCCGGTGCACGTCTTTTCGACGGCGAAGGAGCGGCCACGAAAAAGCGGTCTGTTTTCGACGCCGGTGTGCTGCATACGTACTATATCGACACGTATTACGCCAACAAGACGGGAATGGCGCGGACGGTTGACTCGCCCTCCATCCTGACCATGCCGCCGGGGGACAAAAATCTGGAGGGACTGATTGCCCTGCTCGACAGGGGTATCCTCGTCACCGGCTTTAACGGCGGCAACTGCAACAGTACGACGGGCGACTTTTCCTACGGTATCGAAGGTTTCCTGATTGAGAACGGCCAGCCGACACAACCTCTCAATGAAATGAACATCACGGGCAACATGCTGACATTGTGGCGTCAGTTAGTCGAAACGGGCAATGACCCGCGTATTTCGTCCGGTTGGCGGATTCCGTCGCTGCTGTTCGACGGCGTCGATTTCAGCGGAATATGAGAAATAGTGATTAGTGGTTAGTGATTAGTGATTAATGATTAGTGTCAGGCACGGAGGCCGATTCACTCATTAACCACTAACCATTAACCATTAATCACTAACCACTAATCACTTCGCAGTTGTCCACGGGGTTGGCGTAAATGCCCAGAAAGATAGACCTCAGGGCCGGTTCGTCGCCTTCGATTTCCTGCAGCATCTGTTCGCACCGCGCAAGAAACCGGGCCTTTTCTTCCGGCGTGTAGTGTGCGGCATACGTGTCGCGCCCCGAACGGAGGTCATGCGCAATGTAATTGTTGCCGTGCAGTCTGTATCCGCGATAGATGCGCCGGTCAATCAGGGTGGCCACCGATTTGTAAAATTCATTGGGACACTGATACCTGATGGCCCTTAATTCTTCCCCGCAAAGGGGGGCGCAGATGCGGATGTGAATGTTCCCCTTGGGCTGCGTGATGCCGGTCAGGATGCTTGTCAGGTCTTCGTCCGGGCGTTTCACGTACTTCCGGCCGCCGCGCGAGAGGTAAAGTTCCCGCGTCTTCAGGATGTCGCACGATTCAATCTGGTAGGAAATGGCTACGGGCACGGGGTGCAGTTCATGCATCGAACGGGGCAGGTCGCTGCTGTCGCTCAGGCAGAACATTTTGATAATCCCCTGGTCGGTGGCGTCGTTTCCGTCCTTGGTTCGTCCGTTGCGCTGCGCAATCCAGACCGATTCTCCTTTTCGGGTAACGGTGTGGCGGATGTATTCGGAGAGGTGCATGGAGTTGCGGTAGAAATCGCGCGGACTGCCTCCGCGGAGGACGGTGAACATTTTGTTGGACTTCCCGATGTCAATCACCAGCGGCGAACACATCAGGTTGCTGCCGAAGGTGATTTCCGTCGTCCGGAGTCCGTGTTCGTGGAAAACCGTTTGCAGGAGGGAGGAATCCAGCATGATGTCGCGGTGGTTGGAGATGAAGAGGTAGCGTCCGTCCGGATGCAGGTGTTCCAGGCCGTCGCAGGTGAAGGCGGTTACGGATTTGCGGATGACTTCCCGATTGAAGCGGTGCATGATTCGGGCCTGAAATTCGTCCGTTGTCCGGATGTCCGACAGGATGCTGCGGACTTCGCCGGCCGTTTTCTCCGGGAAAATAAAGGCGGCCATGACCGGCAGGTATTCACTGCCGGCAATCCGCCGCATGGCCGGGGCGATTTCCGGCTGCTCATACGGGCGCAAATCGTCAAAACGGGTTTCCATACTGCAGTCTGTGTTTGTCCGTAAAGTGCGCAGGAACGGTCGATGCTGTTCGTTTCATCTGCATGGCGGTTACGTGAACAGCGCTTTCACCTCTCCGTCGGAAAGGCGGCGGTATTGCGGCCGTCCGGCGCCTCCCTCCGTTTGGGGAAAGGTCACTTCAAAATATTCTTCGTCATAAAAGGACAGTTTGGAATGCGTGTCCGGATTGCATTCGATATACCGTATCCGGTTTAGCTGCAAACCCCTGCATTCGCATATCCGGCAGGCCAGCGAATAGCCTGCGTAGGTGATGGACGTGCCGGGATTGTCCTGATACAGTTCGGTGACGATAACCGTTTTCTGTCCGTTTTTGTCCAGTAATTTCAGTCCGCACCTGGATGCGATGTCCCACTGTCCATTAAATTCAAAAATCTCGTCGTAATAATTCTCCGGAACTCTCATATCTGTACTCGTTTCTAAAAAAACGGTCAAAATTAGACGGAATATTCGAGATATGCAAATATTTGGGGCATATACTGCGAACAGGAATAGTCAGTAGTTAGCAGATGGCTCTATAACGAATCGTATGGGTAAAGAGGTTTCATATACAGGCAAGGTCAATGGTTGCTTATACGTGACGCGATATGGTTTTGTGCACTGGCACGATGGCAGTTTCTACCGGAAATACTGAATTTTTGAAATACGAAATACGGAAACACGGAGACACGGAGACACAGAGAACACGGAGGCCGGTTCTCCGGCGGAACGCCGTGTTTTCTCCGTGTTCTTCCGTGCAGGATAAGAGGCTGCACGGAGGCCACAGAGGAGGAACTCCGTTCCGCAGAACGACGAATCTCCGTGTCCTCCGTGTCTCCGTGGTGATAATTTATTTTCAATGCCCGTAGAGTATAAATGAGTGATTGACGTAGATTATACCCATACAAAACGTTATAGAGCCAAACAAAGGATATGTCGCTCCGTCTGCTGACGGAAGAACTTAAAAACAACGCTGAGCGTATGCTGTCGGAACAGTCGGTCGAACGCCATAAATACGGGGAAGGCGTCATTCAGTTATGTGTTTCGCCGGCCTGCGGGTGCGGAACAGGTCTTCGGGGCGCAGTTAAGGCAGTCGGACTTCTCAACGATCGGCTTCA
>JAISEZ010000010.1 GCA_031263835.1 Tannerella sp. | reverse complement strand
CGCTTTTTTCTGTCTGTAACTGTTTCCTTCGGCTGCCTGTCGGGGAGGGAATCCGGGTTGCCGGAATACGTTCATTTCCCGGAAGCGGACAGGTCTGTTTACGAAGGAAAATGTACCTGTCCAAAACAACGACGCCCTGACGTCCGGCTTGTCTAAAAACCGTAACAGAATAATCGGAAAAGAAATGAAAACAGCAATGCCCCCATCCGGATGTATGTCGATGCCGAGTCATAACGGTTTCGTGATGCAGCATGGCAATTCCTGTCCTGTTTCGGCGCAGAATCTGTACATATTTTCACGCGTAAGTGAAAAATATGTTATGGGGGGGGGGGGGATTGCCAATAAATGTGAAGAATATAGTGTAAAGGAGCAATCCAAATACATCTTAATCGGTAAAAGCTATCTGACACTTTCTGTGTTCGGTGGCTTTTTTTTGTTTTCTCTGCTTACGGCGGGGAAAATCAGCAATGTTTTATTTATTATTTAATCCATTAAATCAAGTATGAAAGTAAGGAAGTTTTTTTGGAAGGAATGGCCTTTTCCCTGTTTACGGAAAGGAAGGCTGTTATGTATGTGCCTGCTGCTGGCATTCGCGTTTGGCGCGGCAAAGGCGGACGGCTGGGTGGCTGAGAGTGAATCCGTTATTCAGCAGAGCGGAATCACCGGCTATGTGTATGACGAGACCGGCGAGCCGGTCACGGGAGCGAATGTGGTTGTGAAAGGAGCGGCCGGAACAGGTACGGTAACGGATGTGGACGGACGTTTCACGCTGAATGTGCCGGCCGGTACGGAGCTGGAAATCTCCTTTATCGGTTTCCGGACGCAGACGGTGAAAGCCACAGCCAACATGAAGATTACGCTGCGGGAAGACGCGGAAGCGCTGGAGGAAGTAGTCGTTATAGGCTACGGTACGGTGAAGAAAAGCGACCTGACGGGCGCCGTTTCCTCCGTATCGGCGAAGGCGTTCCTTGACCAGCCGGCCAGTTCGGTTAACTCCGTCCTGAGCGGCCGGGCGCCGGGCGTGACGGTGAAGCGAAGTAACGGCGCGCCGGGTTCGGGTTCGATTATCCGTGTGCGCGGCGCCAACTCGCTGCTGGGAAGCAATGACCCGCTGGTTGTTGTGGACGGGAATTACGGCGGTATGCCGAACATGTACGATATTGAATCAATCGAGATTCTGAAAGACGCTTCGGCCACGGCCATCTACGGATCGCGCGGCGCCAACGGCGTCATCCTGGTGAAGACGAAACGCGGCACACGGGAAGGCAAACCGACCGCCAAAGTCTATGCCGACGTTTCGTTCGACGACGTTCCGCGACGTTATGACCTGATGAATGCCTACGAATATGCGGAGTACAACAACAGCGTCGGCGCCTATCCGTTCACGGATGAAGAACTGGCCGGCTTCAGGACCAACAGCGGCGTCGACTGGCAGGATGCGATTATGCGCACCGGCCTCTCGCAGCAGTACAAGGTGGTGCTGGAAGGCGGCTCCAGGAACGTGCGTTATTACGTATCGCCCAGCTACAGCAAGACGACCGGTATCATCCGGAATACGGAGGCCGGCGGCTATGGCCTGAACGCCAAGATCGACATGGATTTGAGCGACCGGATCACCGTTCAGGTCGAAACGTCCGCAAGCCACGGCAGCAACATGAATCCGAACATGCTGCAGGGCGGAGACAAGACGTCGATCCCGCTGGTCAACGCCCTCACCTGGTCGCCGACCGTGCCGATGTATAACGAAGACGGAACCCTCACCCGTCTGGGCATCGCTTCAGGTACCGCCCTGAACCCGGTACTGGTGACCGCCGTCCAGAAAGCGGGCTACAGCAACGGTGGCAGCGGCGTCGGCAATATCCGGATCAAGCTGATCGACGGGCTGACGCTTGACGCGAAAGGTTCCGTCGGGTTCGGCACGGGCGGCGAACGGTTTTATGAACCCATGGAATATAACGGTGTGGCGGCAAGGGCCAGCCAATCCTCCTCCGAAAGCCTGAGCTGGCTGGTGAACGCTTATCTGACCTACAGCAAAACCTTTGCCGGGGTACATGGTCTCACGGTGATGGCGGGTATTGAAGAAACCAAGTCCAAGGGCGAGAGTATGAAAGCTTCGGCAGACGCTCTACCGCTCGAGTCGGTTGGCTGGTACAATCTCGGCCTGTCCGCGCCGAATATCGGCGTAAGTTCCGGCTACAGCAACGAGGCGATGCGCTCGTATTTTGGCCGCGTGAATTACAGCTACGCGAACAGGTATCTGCTGACGGCCAATGTCCGTTCCGACGGCTCCTCAAGGTTCAAGGGCAAAAATCAGTTCAGTACTTTCCCGTCGTTTTCGCTGGCCTGGCGGCTTTCGGAAGAGGGATTCATGAAAGACCAGAATGTGTTCCAGAACGTAAAGGTGCGCGGCGGCTGGGGAATTACCGGCAGCCAGGCCATTGGTTCGTATGCCACCTATACGACGCTGGGCAGTCGCGGCTTTTACTGGGGCGACGTGAACTATCCGGGATATTATGCCCGCGTGGGCGGCAATCCGAATCTGAAATGGGAATCTACCAAACAGGTGAACCTGGGACTGGACGTGACGACACTGGACGGTCGCCTGTTCGTCACGCTGGATTATTACGACAAGAAAACGGAAGACCTGCTGGCGCCCGTGTCGGTGCCCGCCTATAACGGCGCCGATTCCGAGTATGGCGTTACCAGCGTGATTTCCAATGTCGGTTCGGTCATGAACAGGGGCTTTGAGTTCAATATCAACTACGACCTGCTGCAGACGAAGGATTTCTCGTATGACGTCAACCTGAACGGCGCGGTCAACCGCAACAAGGTGCTCGACATCGGCGAACAGGAGCGTATCTGGGGACGCACCTACGCTTCGGGACTTGCTCCCACCAGTCCGTTTGTCCTGATGAAGGATCAGCCCATCGGTACGATCTACGGGCTGAAATACCTCGGTATATGGCAGGAAAGCGAAAGGGCCGAAGCGGCCAAATTCCAGCAGGAACCGGGCGACTACAGATATGAAAACCTGGACGGCGCGGATGAAAACGGAAACATGAACTACAGCATGGACGACTATCAGGTGATCGGCAACACGAACCCGAAATTCACCTGGGGATTCAACAATCATGTTTCGTACCGGAACCTCGACCTGAACGTGCTGTTTGAAGGCGTACACGGCCGCGACATATTGAACTGGGCCTACATGCTGACAGCGGAGCGGATCGACTTCGCGCAGGCGTACACGCTGCGAGAAGCGCGGAACCGCTGGACACCGACCAATACCGGCGCCAAGTTCGCGAAAATCGGGAATACCAACCGCATGGAACCCATGTCTTCGCTGTACATGCAGGACGGCAGCTACGTGAAGCTGCGGAACGTCAGTCTGGCGTATCGCGTGCCCAAAAGCGTGATTCCGTTTGCCAACGTGAAAGTGTCGGTCAGCGCGCAGAACCTGCTGACCATCACCAAGTACAAGGGATATGATCCGGAAATCAACTCCACGTCGGACAACAGTGCGCAGGAAGGCGTATCCGATGCCAATTCCGGCATGGACTGGTTTGCCTACCCGAATCCGCGGAGCTTTTCGTTCGGTATTTCCCTGGAATATTAATCATCATCATCTATAAAAATAAGCAGATATGAAAAAGAAAACAATCGTAGTTTTGATTATGATCCTTTGCCTTGGCGCCTGCGAATCGAACGAGAAGTTCCTGGCGGAAGACCCGAAAGGATCCTTGTTCCCGGACAATTTCCTGAACAATGCCGCCGAACTGGAATTGATGACCACTTCGCTGTATGGCATCTGGGACCGTACGATGGGGCGTCCGTATGAAAGCATGGAAATCAAGTTTGCCTGTTCGGACGACATCATCGGAACCGGTAACCAGCGAGCCCAGTACAACGACATGGAGGTCAACATGGATATGACCAGCCGTTGCGACAATGACGTTCAGCAGGGCTGGGAGCGCGCCTACAACACCATTAACCAGGCCAACGCGATCATTAACAATTATCACAATGCCGACGGCAACATGCCGGAGGCCGACCTGAACGCCTGGGCGGCTCAGGCGCATTTCATCCGTGCGTTTACGTATTTCTGGATGGTTCGGTTCTTCAACAACATTCCGCTGATCACCGACGCCTTCGTGCCGGACGCGAAGAAGGAGATGACCTGCTCGTCCAGCAGGGACGTTTACGCCCTGATCGTTTCCGATCTGGAATTTGCCGAACAGTGGTTGCCCGTCAAGTGGTCGGGCTATCTGGGAAAAGGCGGCGCAGTCACCCGGGGCGCGGCGAAATCGCTGCTGGCCAAGGTGTATTTGCAAATGGCCGGTTTCCCCCTCAACGGCGGAAACGAGTATTATGCCAAAGCGCGCGACAAGTCGAAGGAAGTGATCGACCGCGCCGGCGAATACGGCTACGTGCTGCTCGACCACTACTGGCAGGTATGGGATCCCTACTGGACGGCCTACGAATCGTCCGTGGACGAGGCAATCCTCTGGCTTGACCATACGGCTAACGACTATACGGTACGGGCGCCGAATCCATCGCGTCCGATTGAGTTCGGGGGATGGGAATCCATGGTGGCGGAACTGGGGTTCTTCAATCGTTTTCCCGAAGGCGAACGGAAGGAATTTACCTTTGTCACTGATTTCTATCATTCCAGCGGCAGGTATTATCATTATACCGACCTGCAGGGCGCGCATCCGTCCTACCGCAAGATGTGGGCCGACGACCTGACGCCCGGCTGGGAGTGGGAAAAACGCGACGAGCCGGACAGCAAATGGCTGACGGAGATGGATCGGAGCGCCAACTGGTACAGCGGTCGTCCGGTGATCATGATACGCTACCCGGATGTGCTGCTGACCTATGCCGAAGCCAGGGCCCGGACGGACGGCCCGGACGAACTGGCCTACAAGTGCCTGAATGACGTGCGCAACCGCGCATACAAGGGCGTAGGTACGACGGAAGCGTCCGTGAGCGGACTGAGTACGGAGGCTTTTATTGAGGCCGTCGTCTGGGAAAGGGCTTACGAATTTTGCGGATTTGAGTATTCGGCCAGGTGGTTCGACCTGCAACGTCTCGAACTGGTGGAAAGAGCGACTACGGAATGGCGCAGTGAACCGGAAGAAAAATACCGGCTCGCCAAACCGTACACCAAAAAGGATTATTTCCTGCCGATTCCGGGCAAGGAAACAACCCTGAACCCGAACTTGAAGGATAATAACCCCGAATTTAATTGAGATTCAAGGATTCTTGAGATTCAAAGATTCAATCATTCAATAAGTCAAAGATTGGGCTTTCGGCGGGGGGTAATGTACATGATCTCCCTGCCGGAAGCCCTTGAATTTTTAAAGATTCAATCATTCAATGATTCAAAGATTGGGCTTTTCCCGGGGAACTGACGTTATATTGTGCGCGGGCTATTGTGCATATCAGGTTTCCGGGCCTGGGCAACTTCTCTGCTCCGGAGCGGAGATCGTCCATAAAGTGAACGGTGAATACAGGGAGGTGTGCGATCAATGCGCAAAATCATGCCGCGTAAAGCATAATCACCCATCACTCATCTCTCATCACTATTTTTCAGAGACCATAAGTCCTTTGCTCTCGAAATAATATGTATTTTTGTCGGGAAAATTGACAATTTGATATAGTAATTTTACCTATTCATGACATTTGAAGAATTAGATCTTGAGAAAGAGATACTGGAAGGTCTGTATGCGATGAGTTTTGAGGAAGCGACGCCCATTCAGGAGCTGTCCATTCCTCACATTCTGGCGGGGAAGGACATCATCGGATATGCACAGACGGGAACGGGAAAAACGGCCGCATACGTCCTGCCCATCATCAACAGGTTAGCAAAGGACCACTATCCGCAGGACGCCATCAACGCGGTAATCATGGCGCCCACGCGCGAACTGGCGCAGCAAATCGATCAGCAAATCGAGGGATTCACCTATTACGTGCCTGTTTCGACCGTTGCGGTTTACGGCGGAACGGACGGCATCGCCTATGCCCGGCAGGAACGCGGCCTGCAGATGGGCGCCGACATTGTGGTGGCCACCCCCGGACGGCTCATCAGCCACCTGAACATGGAGAGCGTCGATCTCTCGCGCGTTTCGTTCTTTGTGCTCGACGAGGCCGACCGCATGCTCGACATGGGTTTTTATGACGACATCATGCAGATATACCGGAAACTGCCGCTCACCTGCCAGATTATTATGTTTTCCGCCACCATGCCCCCCAAGATACGCACGCTGGCGCAAACCATCCTCAAGCAGCCGGAAGAGATTAAGGTCGCCATTGCCCGCCCGCCCGAGACCATCATTCAGTCGGCCTATATCTGCTATGAAGCGCAGAAACTCCCGATTCTGAAACACCTGTTTGAAGAAAGCCGTCCGCAGCGCGCCATCATTTTTTCCTCCTCCAAGCTGAAAGTGAAGGAACTCGACGCCACCCTCAAACGCTACGGGTTCAATGTGCAGGCGATGCATTCCGACCTGGAACAGCCGGTACGCGACCAGGTGATGAGGGATTTCAAGAACCGGCACATTGATATTCTGGTGGCTACCGACGTCGTGGCGCGCGGCATCGACATCAACGACATCAGCCTGATTGTGAACTTCGATATTCCCAATGACCCGGAAGACTATGTCCACCGCATCGGCCGCACCGCCCGCGGAACTCACGGCGAAGGGCTGGCCATCACGTTTGTGGACGTCCGGGAGCAGTCCAGATTCAGGGAAATCGAACATTTTCTGGACAAAACGATTTACAAGATACCGATAGACCCTTCGCTGGGCGAGGCGCCGGCTTACGACCCGGACAAATACCGTTCGATGCGCGGACGGAGCGCACGTCCGGGCGGCGGCGGTAAAAACAGCGGTAAAAACATTCGGATCAGATCCGGCGGACGCCCGTCCACCGGGAAAGGACGTCCGGGACGCCGCGACAAAGCCCGTTGAACATTCATCCCCTACCCTGTTCCGGAGATGCTCTGTTTTCCCAACGCCAAAATCAACATCGGCCTCCGCGTGCTGCGCAGGCGGGACGACGGCTATCATGAAATAGAAACGGTCTTCTATCCCGTTCCGTTGCGGGATGCGCTGGAAGTCGTGCCTGCGGAGACGTTCGCCTTCCACGCCTGCGGTCTGCCGCTGAGCGTCGCGACGGAGGACAACCTCGTATGGAAGGCGCTGAAACTGCTGGAACGGAGATACGCCATTCCGCCGGTGGAGATATACCTGCGGAAGTGTATCCCCGACGGCGCCGGACTGGGCGGCGGTTCTGCCGATGCCGCTTTCATGCTGAAGCTGCTCAGTGACTGCCTCGCCCTCCGCCTCTCCGATACGGAACTGGAAACGCTGGCGGCCATGCTGGGCGCCGACTGTCCGTTTTTCATCCGCAACCGTCCGCTGCTCGCTTCCGGCACGGGCAACGTATTCGAACCTGTCGACCTTTCCCTGAAAGGATACACGCTTTGGATCGTCAAGCCGGACGTCTCCGTTTCTACCGGAGAAGCATACGCATGGGTAAAGCCATCCGT
>JAISEZ010000309.1 GCA_031263835.1 Tannerella sp. | reverse complement strand
TCCCTGACCGGCGAGAACCGCCTGATTTATCTGCGGAAGGCGATGGAAATCGCCCGGACGGACGCGCAGAAAAATGCCATTCTGACGCAAATCGGCAAGACGGGTACCTTCCTGGCGCTGCTGTACGCAGGCGATTTTCTGGACAGGAGCGCATTAAAGGAAGCGGCGGCGACGGCGGTCATGAATATTGCGGTGAATCATCCGGAATATACGGGCGAAAACGTAGTCGCCCTGTTGAACCTGGCGGGCGCCGCACTGAGCAATCCCGACGCGGACTATCAGCGTCAGTCGATTCGCAAGCATCTGGATGAAATGCCGAAGGAGAAAGGCTTTGTGTCGATTTTCAACGGCAAAGACCTGACCGGATGGAAAGGGCTGGTGGAAAACCCGATTGCACGCGCGAAGATGAAACCGGCCGAACTGACCAAAAAACAGGCCAAAGCCGACGAGCAGATGCGGATAAGCTGGGTGGTTGAAAACGGTCTGCTCGCCTTCGTCGGAAGCGGATACGACAACCTTTGCACCGAAAAGCAGTATGGCGACATGGAGATGTATGTGGACTGGATGCTCGACCCGGCCGGCCCGGATGCCGACGCCGGCATTTATCTGCGCGGCACTCCGCAGGTTCAGATTTGGGACACGGCGCGCGTGAACGTGGGCGCACAGGTCGGCTCCGGCGGACTGTACAACAATCAGGCAAACGAAAGCAAGCCGCTGAAGGTGGCCGACAACAGGCTGGGCGAATGGAATACATTCTACATCAAGATGGTTGGCGACCGTGTGACGGTGAAGCTGAACGGCGAACCGGTGACCGACAACGTGATTCTGGAAAACTACTGGAACCGGGAACTTCCCGTCCCTCCGGTGGAGCAAATCGAATTGCAGGCGCACGGAAGCAGGGTTTATTACCGGAATATCTACGTGAAAGAGCTGGAACGTCCGGAACCTTTCCAGCTCCCGGATGAAGAGAAGAAGGCCGGCTTCAAAATCCTGTTCGACGGCACGAACATGCACGAATGGACGGGAAATCTGGTCAACTACACGCTGGAAGACGGCTGCATCGTCATGGACCCGGACAAAACCGGCGCCAAATCGCATGGAAACTTATATACCAAAAAGGAATATGCAAATTTCATCATGCGCTTTGACTTTCAGTTGACGCCTGCCGCCAACAACGGGCTGGGCATCCGCACGCCGATGGAGGGCGACGCGGCCTACGTCGGCATGGAGTTGCAGATTCTGGACAGCGAACATCCGGTGTTCCGGGATTTGCAAAAATATCAGTACCACGGCTCGGTTTACGGAATTCTGCCGGCCGAGCGCGGATTCCTGAAGCCGGCGGGCGAATGGAACTGTCAGGAAGTGATAGCCGACGGCGACCATATCAAGGTTACGCTGAACGGCACGGTGATTCTGGATGGAAACATCCGCGAAGCGACGAAAAACGGTACGCCCGACGGGAGAGAACATCCGGGACTGTTCAACAGGAGCGGTCACATCGGTTTTCTTGGACACGGTTCGCCTTTGAAATTTCGAAATATCCGTATAAAGACATTGAAATAAAGGAGGGTTTTTTGTCAAAAAAACACGAAACTGCTTGTGGAATTGCATAATTACCATCAATTTCACGGGTAGTTTCCAATAATTTCATATATTTGCGGGATTAATTTATAATGCAACTGATATGAATAATGCAGGATTAATAGGAATGGCGCTTTGTTTAGCGCTAATGTGTTGTGTTTCGTGCAAATCCAAACAGAAAGCTTACAAGGCTGCGTATGAACAGGCGAAGGACAGGGAAGAGGTAGATTACTCTGCCATGGACGACGAGGAAGAAGAAGTCATTGCGCCGGTGAGCAAATCCAAGATGGCGACATCGTCGGCCAGACAGGAACGAATCAGCGCGATAGCGGGAGAAAATGCGGCCGGAATCAAGCTTTACAGCGTGGTAATCGGCAGTTTCAGGAACCAAACCAACGCCTATTCGTTGAAAGAGCGGATGCAAAATGACGGATACATGCCGATTCTGGGTGAAAACGAACAGGGCATGCTGCGCGTGATTCTGACCAGTCACGAATCCCGTCAGGAAGCGGAACGAAGCCGCGAATCCATCCGTTCGAAGTACTATCCGAATTTCCAGGACGCCTGGATTTTGGAACGCCGGTATTGATCGTTCTGTAATAAATCAAAGATCAAGAGGATTTCTTTCCCTGCTACAGGGAGAGAAGTCTTTTTGTGCGATATAGTCAAACGGCGTGAGAATTGAGCAAAACTTTTCGCTGGAGCACCACAATACATTCCGCCTTCCCGTACGTGCCCGCTGGTTTATGGAATATACCGGCGAGGCGGAACTGGAACGGATTCTGCGGGATGAATATTTCCGGGAACAATCCTCCCTGCATATCGGCGGTGGAAGCAATCTCCTGTTTCTGGATGATTTCAACGGTATCATTCTTCATTCGGCCATCCGGGGAATCACGCCGGTACGCGAAACGCACGACGCCGGGTGGTTGCGTATCGGCGCGGCCGAGACGTGGGATCAGGTAGCGGCATTTGCCGCGGACAATGGCTGGGGCGGTATTGAAAACCTGTCGCTGATTCCCGGCGAAACGGGCGCCGCCGCCGTACAGAACATCGGCGCTTACGGCGCGGAAATCAGGGACGTCCTCGAATCGGTGGAAGCGTATCTGCCAACTGTCGAAAAACGGGTGTTTACGAAGGAAGAATGCCGGTATGGCTACCGTAGCAGTTATTTCAAGGACGAAAGTCATACGCCCTGCATCATTACCTGCGTGACGTTGCGCCTGACGAAGCAACCCGTATTCAACCTCGCCTATGGCAATCTGAAAGAACGGCTTGCCGATTCCGAACCGCTGACTGTTGCCGGAGTGCGGGAGGCGGTCATCCGTACTCGTCGGGAAAAACTGCCCGACCCGGACGAATTGGGCAATGCCGGCAGTTTTTTTGTTAACCCGGTCATTTCGCAGGAGCAGTTCAGCCGGTTGAAACAGGATTACCCTTCGATGCCGTCCTATCCGCTCAAGGACGGATGCGTAAAACTTTCCGCCGGCTGGCTGATTGAGCAGTGCGGCTTCAAGGGGAAACGAACGGGAGCAACAGGCGTCTATGAGCGTCAGGCGTTAGTCATCGTCAATTATGGCGGTGCGACGGGCAACGAAATTGCACTGTTTGCCGAAAGCATCCGGGAGGCGGTCTATCAGCGTTTCGGTGTGACACTGACGCCGGAGGTGAAGTATATTTCGTAAACCGGCATCTATGGCTTCAAAGTTCATACAGTCGTTACGGCGGACGGTATTCCGGCAGAATATACCTTTACCGCCGGCAGCGCTCATGACATGGAGGGTATCAGGCAAATGCCCCTGAACCTTCCTGACGGCAGCGAGATGCCGGCTGTTTCGGCCTGTACGGTATAAGTAGCAACTTGAATTAAATAATATCCTGTTTCTGTACCGCCTGCCGGTCTGTTTTTTTCCTGTTCCAAAGTTTCAGGACTGTTTTGAGCCAGAGGTAAGTCAGTACAGGCATTATGATTACCACTAATTTGTTATAGTGGCAGGCGCTTGAAAAATCAAACCGGATGGCGGATAATACAGCCCGTGTCATTCCGCATCCCATACATTCGTGCCCGAATATATTTTTAAACAGACAGATACTCCCGTGGTCACTGAACCAGCTCACAGGGAAGAAATACAGCGCGACCGGAATGAATAAAACGCAGATACTTTTTATTCTATGACTTGACCAGATTATTCCCATTGCCGTCCCTGTAGCTTCCGGTCAAGATCAGGATAAAATCAATAAGTGTCCAGATGCCGCAACAGCCGAGCGTCAACAGCTGTATTACGCCAATCGCGGTATTGTTTGTGTAAAACCTGTGAATCCCTGCCAGACCCAGGAAGAAACACAGTAATAAGGCTGTCAGCCAGTCTTTCCCTTCTCTCCTTACGATGTAGGCGCCGGGTGGGGAGTATTGATACGCGGGCGGCGGTGGCGGCGCAGGTGCATATACACCTGACAACTCCGGCAATGTGCCGGCTGCCACCCAATTCGGCAGCGTGTTGTTCCATACCAGCGTATTCGGCGTGATTGGCGCGCTTTTTAACGCCTCCAGCGAGAGTGGGCCTATTTGCATGGCTCCATTCATGTAATAATATACTTTTTCCATAATCCACTTATGTCATATTCAGATAATCATTCAAACCTCTTTCATGCAACGTTTTTGCGCCAGACCTTACGGCAATGACAAATAAACGCCCGCAAAAATAGAGACTATTTGCATACGAAACAAATTAAACCTCAAAAATCTGCGTCATCCATAGGGTGCCATTCAAAATGTCGCATCACGCCGTAGGCGTAGCCTGTGAATAACGCCGGGATTTATCCCGGTGGCGGGGAAATGTATCTTCTTCTCTCAACTCCGGAGGAGTTACCCGCCTGCCGGAACTGCCCAGTGAGGTAGGGTGTTCAAA
>JAISEZ010000282.1 GCA_031263835.1 Tannerella sp. | reverse complement strand
CTAAAGTCGACTGTGAGTCGCCGGATGTCGTTCAGGCGTCCTTCGCGGCGGGCTTTGCAGAGCGCGTTGTCGCGCACCTGTGCTCCGGGGTGTCCCTTGGCCAGGTCGGCGGCATGGGCGGCAATCTTGTGTGCAACGATGCTGGCCTGCAGGTCTTCCCTGCTGCCGGCCGGCGTCATGCTTTCGTTGCTTATCAGCGAGGCGCCGTGCCAGGCCACCTGCGCGCTCCCGATGGCGGAGGCGATATATCCGTACACGCCGGCAATGTTGGTGATGGTCGTCCCCATCGTAAAGAAAGGCACCCCCTTGCAAATGTAGAGATGCTCTTTGGTGTTGGCCTCAATCTTGTGCAGGGGGATGTGACCGGGGCCTTCGGCAATCGTCTGGACACAGTGTCCCCGGGCGAGTTCTATCAGGTGGCGCATCTCGGTCAGTTCGGCGATACAGGCGGGGTCGTTGGCGTCGTAGATGGCGTCGGGACGCAGCCCGCTGCTCAGAAAGAGCGAGACGTCATACGTTTTCAGTATCCCGCAGATTTCGTCGAAGTGCGTGTACAGGAAGTTCTCCTCCCCGTGCACGTTCATCCATTCGCTCAGGATGATGCCGCTGCGGGAAACCAGATTCATCAGGCGGCGGCCGGTCAGAAGCAGATGTTCCTTCCGCATGGCCGCGTGGACGGTTACAAAGTCCACGCCCTGCCGGGCCTGCTCGACCAGCGTGTCGCGAAACAGTTCCCAGCTCAAGTCCTCCGGTTCCCCCCCGGCTTTCGCCAGCGCCTGATAGAGCGGACTGGTGCCCGCGGGTACCGGACAGTTGCGGAGCAGCCATTCCCGCGTGTGAAAACAGTCGTTCCGGGACGAAAGGTCAATCAGCGTATCCGTGCCCCACCGGCAGGACTGAATCATCTCCCTGACGGCCTCCTCCGCCTGCCGGCTGCACGGGTTGATGTTCGTATTGATTTTCACCAGGAAGCGGCGGCCGATAATCATCGGTTCCACTTCCGGGTGGTTAATGTTCGAGGGAATGATGGCGCGTCCGGCCGCAATCTCCCTGCGCACGAAGTCCGGCGTGATATAGGACTTCAGGCCCATCGCCTCCACCTGCTGGTTTTCGCGGATGGCCACGTATTCCATTTCCGGCGTGATGACCCGCTTCCTGGCGTAATACAGCTGGGTAATCTGCTTGCCTTCCCTGGCCCTGAAAACAGGCTGCTTCACCGGAAAGGCCGTTCTTTTCCGCACCTCGCCCGCAGACGGTTCGAGCCGCAGAATGTCTTTCCGCCGCTCATACCATTCTTCCCGAATCCGCTCAATCCCCTTTCCGATGGAGGGTGTACAGTGCGAATCGGAATACGGCCCCGCCGTGTCATACACCGTGACGGGACTGTTGCTCTTTACGGCTTTCGAACCGTCCGGCCGGACCGTTTCCGTATCCGACATCACAATCTGGCTCATACCCACCCTGATTTTGTTGATTTGGCCGGGGATATACACTTTATCTCTCATAGGTCACTTCTTCTTTATCCATAAAATAAACGCCCCCTTTCGGGCAAAGAAATCGCAAACGCCTTTTTTAGAGTGACAAAAATAGTGAATTAGCCCTGCCGCACCAAACGGGTTTCGTTAAAAGTTGTGGACAGCATCCGGCACGTTTGATTAGCTCGATATAAATGTTTACTTTTGTCGCTTATTTATATGCAGCTAAAATGAGATATAACACGGAAGAAAAGCGACTGGCCTTACCCGATTACGGACGGAATATCCAGAACATAGTAGACTACTGTACACAGATTGAAGACCGCGAGGAGCGGAACCGGTGTGCCGCAGCGATTATCAACATTATGGGGAACATGTTCCCCCACCTGCGGGATGTCAGCGATTTCAAGCACATCCTGTGGGACCACCTCGCCGTCATGTCCGACTTCAAACTGGACGTGGACTACCCCTACGAGGTGCTGAAAAAGGAAGATTTGTACAAGCGTCCTCCCCGCCTGGAATACAGCAATTCGAGAATTGCCTACCGCCATTACGGGAAAATAATGGAACGGATGATTGCAAAGGCCACCGAACTGGAAAACGGGGATGAGAAAGCCCAGTTAATCCGTCTGCTGGCGAATCACATGAAAAAGTCGTTCATGACCTGGAACAAGGATTCCGTGGACGACCGGAAGATTCTGAAAGACCTGGACGAACTGTCCGAGGGACAAATCGTACTGAATGAAGATTCTTTCCGCCTGACAACGGAAGGCAAGGACGGACGCAGCAGCAATTACAAGAAACCGTTTGTTCGCAAGGGTAGCAGATGAGTTCGTTCGTCATAGAAGGCGGTTACCGTCTGTCCGGTGAAATCCATCCCCAGGGAGCCAAGAATGAAGCGCTGGAAGTCATCTGCGCCGTTCTGCTCACGCCCGAACGGATGGTCATTCGCCGCGTTCCCGACATCCTGGACATCAACAATCTGATACAGCTCCTGCGCGACATGCAGGTGCGCGTGGAGCATCTGTCGGAAGACGCGTATGCTTTTCAGGCGGATACGGTGGACATGGCTTATCTGGACACCGACGAATTTGCTCACCGGGTCTCCGTCCTTCGGGGGTCGGTCATGCTGGTCGGGCCGCTGCTGGCGCGTTTCGGCAAAGCCATCCTGCCGCAGGTCGGCGGCGACAAAATCGGACGGCGACGGCTGGATACGCATATCACCGGTCTTCAGAAGTTAGGCGCCCGCTTCACCTGTGACCGTCAGCGGCAGCTGTACGCCATTGACGCGGCGCGACTGAGCGGCGCATACATGCTGCTGGACGAAGCCTCGGTAACGGGTACGGCCAATATCCTGATGGCCGCCGTATGCGCCGAAGGCGTCACCACCATTTACAACGCGGCATGTGAACCCTACATCCAGCAGCTTTCGGTCATGCTGAACCGCATGGGCGCGCGCATTTCCGGCATCGGTTCCAACCTCCTGACCGTCGAGGGCGTTGCCTCGCTGCACGGAACGGAGCATACCCTCCTGCCGGACATGATTGAAGTCGGCAGTTTCATCGGCATGGCCGCCATGACGGGTTCGGACATCACGATTAAAAATACGGGCTACAGCCGCCTGGGCATGATTCCCGGCGCATTCCGCAGGATAGGTATCCGGGTAGAGCCGCAGGACGACGATATTCATGTGCCGGCGCACGACGCCTACGAAATAGAATCCTTCCTGGACGGCTCCATCATGACGGTGGCCGATGCGCCCTGGCCGGGACTGACGCCGGACCTGCTGAGCGTCATCCTGGTGGTGGCAACGCAGGCGACGGGCAGCGTCCTGATTCATCAGAAAATGTTCGAAAGCCGGCTGTTCTTTGTTGACAAGCTGATAGACATGGGAGCGCAGATTATCCTCTGCGACCCGCATCGCGCGACGGTCATCGGACTGGCACACCGCCTGAAACTGAGGGCCACCCGGATGGCCTCGCCGGACATCCGCGCCGGGATTGCGCTGCTGATTGCGGCCATGAGCGCGGAAGGAACCAGCCGGATTGACAACATCGAGCAAATCGACCGCGGCTATCAGCGGATTGACAGCCGGCTGAACCGTCTGGGCGCTCATATTTCAAGGCTTTAACCCCCCCGGAATGATGATTCGCAAGGAAGACCTCTGTCAGGTCGGGCAGTTTGCCAGGCCGCACGGCATCAAGGGAGAACTGCCGCTGGTTACGGATTATGACCTCTTCGGCGAAACGGAACACCCTTATATAGTCTGCGAAATGGACGGGATTCCGGTGCCTTTCTACATCGAAAGTTACCGTCCGAAAGGCCGTTCGACGATACTGGTGAAGCTGGAACAGGTGGACGGCATCGCCGCGGCAAAGCGCCTGGTCAACCGGGCCGTATATTATCCGCAGGCGGCGATAAGGCACAGGCCGGAAAAAGACGCCGGCTGGCATCAATTCACGGGATACATGCTTGAAGACGGACGGAAAGGCGAAATCGGCCGGGTGACGGACGTGGACGATACGACGCTCAACGTGCTGTTCCGCGTGGACTGCAACGGGAAAGAGATACTGGCGCCGGTGGCGGAAGAACTGATTTGCTTTGTTGACCGGAAGGCAAAGCGCATTGTCGTGTCGCTGCCGGACGGACTGCAGGACATTGAAAAATAGCATCCGATGGCGAAAAGGCAGCATAAAAAGAAACATTCCTTCTGGAAGCGTGTCCGGCTGAAATACAAGCTCTCCTTTTTCAACGAATCGACGCTGGAGGAAGTATGGTCGTTCCGGCTGTCGCAGCTGTCGGCCTTCACGACCGTCGGCCTGTTTGCCGTTCTCCTGATAGCCGTTACCGCGCTGGTCATCGTCACGACGCCCATCCGCAACTACCTGCCCGGCTATCTGGACGTCGAGGTGCGGAATAAAATCATTCTGAACGCGCTGAAGGTGGATTCGCTGGAGATGCTGGTGCAAACGCAGGCCATGTATCTGGCCAACGTGACGGATATTCTGACCGGCACGGTGACGGTGGATTCCGTTCACCGTTCCGATTCGACGGCCTTTATCACGGCCAACTACGATGTGCCCCGCTCGGAAAACGAGGAGTATTTCGTGAAATCCTTTGAAGAAGAAGAAAAATACAACCTCACGGTTTTGAACGCAACCCCGACGGTCACCGAAGACGTGCTTTTCTACAAGCCGGCGAACGGTATGATTTCGTCCCGCTACAATGCGGAGATTCGTCACTACGGGGTGGATTTGGTGGCCGGGCCGCGGGAAAGCGTACTGGCGACGCTGGAAGGCATGGTCGTATATACCGGTTACGACCCCCAGTACGGGAACGTAATCGGGGTGCAGCATAAAAACGGCTTTCTTTCGATATACAAGCACAACGAGTTGCTGCTGAAGAAAACGGGCGACCGGGTAGTTGCCGGCGAAGCGATTGCGCTCATCGGCAACACGGGCGACCTGTCCACCGGGCCGCACCTGCATTTCGAGCTGTGGTACAGGGGAAATCCGGTGAATCCGGAAGAATACATTGCTTTTTAGGATGAGCGACAGCAGACAGGAAACGAAGAAACAGCTGGCCATACTGGGTTCGACCGGTTCCATCGGGACGCAGGCGCTGGAAGTCGTCAGCGAACATCCCGACCTGTTCGAGGTCTATGCGCTGACGGCCAACGAGCAGTCGGAGCTGCTGATTGAACAGGCGCGCCGCTACCGGCCGGAGGCGGTCGTCATCGCCAGCGAGCGGAAATATCCGGAAGTGAAGGCGGCGTTAAGCGACTTGCCCGTCAAGGTATGGGCGGGGGCGGACGCCATCGCGCAGGTCGTACAGTCCGGACCGGTGGACATGGTGCTGACGGCGCTCGTCGGCTATGCCGGTCTGCGGCCCACCCTCGCGGCCATTCAGGCCGGCAAGGCCATTGCCCTGGCCAACAAGGAAACGCTGGTCGTGGCCGGCGAACTGGTCATCGCGCTGGCGGAGAAAAACCGCGCGCCCATCCTGCCGGTCGATTCGGAACATTCCGCCATCTACCAGTGTCTGAAGGGCGAATGGAACAATCCGGCGGAGAAAATCATCCTGACGGCCTCGGGCGGCCCCTTCCGCACAAAAACGAAGGACGAGCTGGCGCGCGTCACGAAGGCGCAGGCGCTGTGCCATCCGAACTGGTCGATGGGCGCCAAGGTGACGGTTGACTCGGCCTCGATGATGAACAAGGGCTTCGAAATGATTGAGGCCAGGTGGCTTTTCGGTCTGGCTCCGGAACAGATACAGGTGCTGGTGCATCCGCAGTCCGTCATCCATTCGATGGTGCAGTTTGCGGACGGCGCAGTCATGGCGCAGCTGGGCGTGCCCGATATGAAACTGCCGATTGCCTGCGCCCTTTCCTGGCCGCAGCGGCTGAAAAGCGCGTCGGAACGGCTGGATTTCAGCCGCTATTCGACGCTGACGTTTGAGGAACCCGACATGCACCGGTTCCGGAATCTGGCGTTCGCATTCGAGGCGGCACGCCGGGGAGGAAACATGCCCTGCATCCTGAATGCGGCAAACGAAGTCGCGGTAGCGGCCTTCCTGCGTGAGCAAACCGGTTTCCTGCAGATGAGCGAAGTAATTGAACAGACGCTGACAAAAGCCACGTTCATTGCAACGCCGACGTATGAGGATTATGTGCAGACGGACGGGGAAGCACGGCGCATCGCGGAGGAAGCAGTAAAAAACAGTCGGGAATAGGAAATAATGCGAATCGGTAGTTAGTAGTTAGTAGTTAGTAGTTAGTAGAATGATACATCAGTTCATATACAAAATCAACCGGCCCCGGCAGATGCAGTGCCTGATACCGTATCCCTGTATGGGAGATATGCGGCTTTTCCGCCGGCTGCCCTGCGGGCGAAAGCATTTCGCCCCTACTAACTGCTATCTACTGACTACTAACTACTGATTCGCATAAATAATGTGTGGAGAAATGAATAATCAATTGTCTGGCCAAAACCTGAATGCAGGTTTTTATGAAACAGACCTGTTTTTGCCATTCCGGAATTTCCGGAATCATGAAACAGACCCGTTTTGCCAATCCGGAATTTCCGGAATCATGAAACAGACCTGTTTTGCCATTCCGGGATTTCCGGAATCATGAAACAGACCTGTTTTGCCAATCCGGGATTTCCGGAATCATGAAACAGACCTGTTTTGCCAATCCGGAATTTCCGGATTCATGAAACAGACCTGTTTTGCCAATCCGGAATTTCCGGATTCATAAAACAGACCTGTTTTGCCATTCCGGAAATTCCGGAATCATGAAACAGACCTGTTTTGCCAATCCGGGATTTCCGGATTTATGAAACAGACCTGTTTTGCCAATCCGGAATTTCCGGATTCGCAGTTTATTTGTTTCGCAACCATTAGCAGTTAGTAATTAGTAAAAATAGTAATAGATAGATATATGGAAATATTTTTGATAAAGGCAGCTCAATTAGTTTTGAGTTTATCCATTCTGGTCATTGTCCACGAGTTCGGACATTTTATCTTTGCGCGCTGGTTCAAGGTGCGCGTAGAGAAGTTTTACCTGTTTTTCGACCCCTGGTTTTCACTTTTCAAGTTCAAGCCCAAAAACAGCGAAACGGAATACGGCATCGGCTGGCTGCCGCTGGGCGGCTACTGCAAGATTTCCGGCATGATAGACGAGTCGATGGACCGGGAACAAATGGCACAGCCGCCCCAGCCCTACGAGTTTCGTTCCAAGCCGGCCGGACAGCGCCTGCTGATTATGATTGCCGGCGTGGTGTTCAACTTCCTGCTGGCGCTGATTATTTATTCCATGATTCTTTTTGCGTGGGGCGACACGTACCTGCCGCTGAAGAATATAACGATGGGCATGGACTACAGCGATACGTTCAAGGAGGTCGGTTTCCGGGACGGCGACATCCTGCTGGACGCCGACGGAACGGCGCTGGAACGCTTGAACGGCGACGCGCTGCGCGCCATCATGAACGCCGGTACGGTCACAGTCCTGCGCGACGGCAGTCCGGCGACCGTTTTCATTCCCGGTGACATGATGCAGCGCGTCATGCGCGACAAACAGGGCTTTGCTGCCCCCCGCACCCCGATGACCGTCAGCCGGCTGTCCGGCGACGACACCCCTGCCGCCCGCGCCGGCCTGCAACCCGGAGACCGCATCATTGCCGTCGACGGTCAGGCAACGCCTTCCTTTTACGACGTCGTCCAGGAGCTTCGCCGGTTCGGGGAACAGGAAGTCACCCTCGCCTATATCCGCGACGGACGCGAGCAGTCGCTGCGTCTGACGCCCGATTCGCTCGGCAGGATTGGCGTCTATTCAATGACGCCCGGCGAACTTTACGAAACCGTCACCCGCACCTACGGTTTCCTTGCTTCATTCCCTGCGGGCGTCCGCCTGGGCGTTAACACGCTGAAGGGATACGTCAGCGACATGAAATATGTCTTTACGAAAGAAGGGGCAACCAGTCTGGGCGGTTTCGGCGCTATCGGCAACCTCTTCCCGGCCCTGTGGGACGGACGCGCATTCTGGATGACGACGGCATTCCTGTCCATCATTCTGGCCTTTATGAACATCCTGCCGATTCCGGCGCTGGACGGCGGACATGTCCTGTTCCTGCTCTACGAAGTGATTGCGCGCCGCAAACCCAGCGACAAATTCCTGGAATACGCGCAAATCGCCGGTATGATTCTCCTGGTCACCCTCCTGATTTATGCCAATGGCAATGACCTTTTCCGGTGGTTTAGCGGGAACTGACCGCCATACGAATTATGAATTATCAACACGGAGACACAGAGAACACGGAGAAAGGCACGGCGGAACGTCGTATTTTCTCCGTGCTCTTCGTGCAGAAAGCGGTTACACAAAGGCCACAGAGAAGGAACTTCGTTCCGCAGAGAAACGAATCTCCGTGTCCTCCGTGTCTCCGTGTTGATAATTGATTTTCAGTGCCTGTGCACAAAACCATGCTGCGCGCAGTACAAATTTTTTCTCAAAAAAACAGGAAAACTTCTCCTTAAAATCAGGGAGACTGCTTTAAAAATTCAAAGATTCAACCGTTCAAAGATTCAGGGGCAAGCTGCGCCCTGCACGCTGCATCCTTTCGCGTGGCGGGTCTTTCCTTTCATTCGCTTTCAGGGCCTGTTTCTTCGTTTTTGTCTGCAAAACCGCTTGACTTTCTTTCCTTATCCCTACTTTTACCCCCCGTAAAATCGGATAATTGAGTGTGTTGTAAATTCTCATCGGATACAGACAGCCCCGTCGGGTCGACCGGGCGTTACCGGATTTTAGATGCTTTGCGGGGAATGGCGCTGGCGGGAATCTGCCTGGCTAACTTTCCCGAATTTGCGCTATATACCTTCCAGAAACAGGAGGTCGTCGAAGCCATGCCGACGGCGCCTGTCGACCATATCGTCAAATACCTGCAGTACATATTTATCGACGGGAAGTTCTACAGCCTGTTTTCCATCCTGTTCGGCATCGGTTTCTCCATCATCCTGTCGCGGTCGCCGGAAAGAAACCGAAACGGACTGACGGTTTTTTACCGCAGGATGGCGACGCTTGCCGTGATTGGATTCCTGCACCTGATGTTTGTCTGGAGCGGTGATATCCTGCTGCTGTATGCGCTGCTCGGCATGTTGCTGCCCCTGTTCCGGAACCTGTCCGACAGGAAACTGCTGTCCGTTGCCGCCGCGCTGATACTTTTTCCCGTCGTTATGGATGCCCTGAAGGTGTTGACGGGCTTCGACCCGGCGACGCCGGCTATCCGGGCAACGCAGTATTTCAACCGGCAAAACGGCATCACGGACGATAATTTCGGCACGTGGCTGCTGAATGCGAAGAGCTATCCGGAGATGTTCAAATTCCTGATTTCGGGCGCGTTTGTCCGGGTACAGGAATTTGCCGAAGGAAACCGGATTTTCAAGGTGCTGGCGCTGTTTCTCCTCGGCCTGTATATCGGGCGGCGCCGGATGTATGCCAGTCTCGCCCGCTGTCGGTCGCTCCTGCGGAAAATCAG
>JAISEZ010000279.1 GCA_031263835.1 Tannerella sp. | reverse complement strand
CCGAAACTGTCGCACAGCGCCACCGCGAAAGCGCCTGCCGCCATGCCAATCGAACCGATGATAAGCAGCGGCTTGCGTCCGAAGCGGTCGACCGTCACGATGGCCACGACCGTGAAGAGGATATTCACAATACCCATAATCACCGTCTGAAACATGCCGCCGCCTTCCGCACCCGCGCTTTCGAATATGCGCGGCGCATAATACAGCACCGCATTGATGCCGATTGCCTGCTGGAAAACCGACAGGAGTATCCCGATTACGACGACCAGGACGCCGTAGGCGAAGAGCTTTTCCGTCTTCTCTTTCGACGTCGATTCGATGTCCGACAGGATTTCCTTCGCCCTGACTGCGCCGTTCACCTTCGTCAGCACGGACATGGCCTGCGCCGTCCGGCCAATCAGCACCAGATAGCGCGGCGTCCGCGGCACGAAGAACAGCAGGATGCCGAACAGCGCCGCCACGTATGCCTCCGAAACAAACATATAGCGCCATCCGGTCGCTATCGTCCACGGGTCGGAAGCGGGGTTCACCGCAAGCACGCCCGCTGCGTCGCGGTCGAGAACGGGGTTGGTATGGTCGCCCAGTATCAGGTAGTTCACGAAGTAAACCACCAGCATGCCGAAGATGATGGCAAACTGGTTGCACGAGACGAGCGTCCCCCGTATCTGCGAAGGCGCTATCTCGGCGATGTACATCGGGACGATGGCCGAAGCCAGTCCCACGCCGATGCCGCCCAGGACGCGGTACAGGTTGAATGAAATCAGCAGGTCGAACGTCGGCACGCCTTCCGGAAAGAACAGAAATTCGGGATAGAACGAGCCGAGCGCCGAGAGGAAAAACAGTACGGAAGCGAAGCGAAGCGAGTCGCGCCGTCCGAACCGCGTGGCAAAGAATCCCGACAGGGCGCCCCCAAGCACGCAGCCAATCAGGGCGCTGGAGGAGGTGATGCCGTGCAGCACCTTGGTGTAGTCGAAATCCTGCGCCTGCAGGAAAAATCCTTCCAGCCCCTTCTCCGCCCCCGAAATAACCGCCGTGTCGTAGCCGAACAGCAGGCCGCCCAGGGTGGCCACCAGTGTAATCGTAACGATATAACCTAAATTGTAATCTCTTTTGTTTCCCATGACTGCAGGAATTGAGTACGGAGCGGGGAATGGAAAATGCACCGCCGCCGGTGCACGCTCCGTTCCCTGCGCTCCATGCTGTCAGATATACATGTTAATGATGGCCTCGTAGAGTTCCTGTTTGCCGCTGACCTGCTTCGGTTCGCCGTCGCGGGCGGCGATGCCGCGCAGGTCTTCGAGCGTCAGTTTGCCGTCTTCGAACGCCCTGCCGTCGCCCGCGTCGAAGGATGCGTAACGGGCGGTGCGCAGTTTGCGGCAGTCCGACTGTTCGAGCACGTTCGCCGCCGTCACCAGCGCGCGGGCGAAGGTGTCCATACCGGAGATGTGCGCGATGAAGATGTCCTCGAGGTCGGTCGAACTGCGGCGGGTCTTGGCGTCGAAGTTCGTACCTCCGCAGCCCAGGCCGCCGGCTTCGATAATCACCAGCATCGCCTGCGTCAGCTCGTAAATGTCAACGGGGAACTGGTCCGTATCCCAGCCGTTCTGGTAGTCGCCGCGGTTGGCGTCGATGGAACCCAGCAGTCCGGCGTCGACGGCGGCCTGCAGTTCGTGCTCGAACGTGTGGCCGGCCAGCGTCGCGTGATTCACCTCGATGTTGACCTTGAAATCTTTGTCCAGCCCGTAGTGGCGCAGGAAGCCGATAACGGTCTCCGTGTCCGCGTCGTACTGGTGCTTGGTCGGCTCCATCGGCTTGGGTTCAATCAGGTAGGTGCCCGTGAAGCCCTGCCTGCGTCCGTAGTCGCGGGCGACGGTGAGCAGCTGTGCCAGATGGTCTTTTTCGCGCTTCATGTCGGTGTTCAGCAGGCTGAAATAGCCTTCGCGACCGCCCCAGAAGACGTAATTGGCGCCGCCCAGCGCGATGGTGGCGTCGATGGCGTTCTTAATCTGCGCCCCGGCCCATGCCACGGAAGCAAATTCCGGGTTGGTGCCGGCGCCGTTCATGTAGCGCGGGTGGCTGAATACGTTGGCCGTACCCCAGAGCAGCTTCACGCCCGAAGCCGCCTGCTTCTCCTTCGCATAGTCCACGATTTTCGCCAGATTGCTTTCGTATTCGGCCAGCGAACTGCCTTCCTCCACCAAATCCACGTCGTGGAAGCAGTAGAACGGAATGCCTGTCTTCGTCATGAACTCGAACGCCGCATCCATCTTGCATCTGGCGCGGCTGATGGCGTCCGGCGCGCTGTTCCAGGGGAACTTCTTCGTGCCCGGCCCGAACGGGTCGCTGCCTTCGGCGCACAGCGTGTGCCAGTAGGCCATCGAAAAACGGAACCAGTCCTTCATCGACTTGCCCAGGACGACCTGATTCTCATCATACCAGTGAAAAGCCAGCGGATTTCTGCTTTCTTTTCCTTCAAACCCGATTTTCCCGATTCCGGGGAAAAACTCTTTACTTCCTTTCAAAATCTCCATAATTACTTGTATTTAAATGAATAATTCTCTGTTTGTCATCATTGACGCCCCGCCGTCGGGCGGGAGTTATCTCTTTTCGCTGTAAACGCCTATCTCGGCAATGGCCGGAGGGGTGTCGAACCGTTCGAATGTTATTCTGATTTTGTTTCCCCACACGGTCGGAAACCGCTCTATCTTTGTTTTCGCTTCGCTTTCGCCGGTAAGAAGCGTTTTCCAGACATGGTTTTCCATGTATTCAATCCGGTATCTGCGTACGTTAGCACCTTTGCCGCCCTCGTGAACAGTTACCATATTGAACGGCTGTTCACGCTCCAGCTCAAACTCAATCCACGGCTTTTCCACGACCGGATTGGAATGCCATGCGGTCGCGAAATTGTCGTCATTGGCAAAATCCATGATACTCATGTCATGGCTCCAGCTCGAATCGGACGGCCTGTGTTTAATCAGGTTGGACGAAATAATCACCCCGCCGTTTGCCGGAAGCGGGGCGCAAGGTTCCGTTCGCCACAGGCGGCCGATAGTCCTCAACGCCTCGACGGCATTGTCATCGACCCGTCCGTCGCGGTTCGGCGCTACGTTCAGGATAAAATTGCAGTAAACCCTGTTGAGCGGAATGATATTGTCATTCACAATCTCTTCCGGCTTCTTCACCGGCGCCTCCGGAAAGTGTTCCTTCCAGAACCAGCTGCCGTTTAAGGGCAGGCAGGAAAGGGCCGGCAGGCGGTTCGACTCCTTCGATATATGCTGTCCCGCGCCCTGCTCGTAGGATTTGATATCCGTGTAAAACAGGGCGTCGGCAGGATATTTTGCGGCATTCAAATCCATCAGGAGGCAATTCGGCTGAAGCGATTTGACGAGATGATAAATGTCCTCAAAAGGAATATCGTCGTAGGATATTCGCGACCACGGCGCATCCCATCCGTCGATGACCAGGGCGGTGATTTCGCCGTAGTTCGTCAGCAGTTCGGCCAGCTGCGCCTTTACCGTCTCCGCGTGCCGGGGAGTTATCCAGCCGGGACGCAGCCGGTGGTGCGTATCAAGAATCGAATAATACAGCATCACCTTCAGTCCCTGCCGCCGGAAAGCGTCGGCATATTCCCTCACCACATCCCGTTTGCAGGGGCTGTTCATCACGTTATAGTCCGTCGTTCCGGTGTCCCAGATGCAAAAGCCGCTGTGGTGCTTGGCCGTGAGGCAGCCGTATGACATGTTGGCTGCCCGGGCCGCTTCCGCCCACTGGTTGCAGTCCAGCTTCGACGGGTTAAAAATGTCGGGCGACGCTTCCGGGTCAGCCCAGTCCTCATTCATGTACGTAGGGATGTTATAGTGGATAAACATCCCGAAACGCAGATTCACAAATTCCTGCTGCAGTTCATGCAGATTTTGTGCGTTTGCGCCTGCCAGCACGCAAAACAACAGTACGGACAAATTTCCGGCAAGTCTCATAATATTCTCAATTATCAGTAGTTAGTAGTTAGTAGATAGTAGTTAGTAGGGGCGAACCTGTGTGTTCGCCCGTAAGCGGACAGCCTGCAGTACGAAGCATTTTTCAAACCTGTTTTGTCCTTCGTGCAGATGCACGAAGCTTCCCGCAAACCTGTTTTATCCTTCGTGCAAATGCACGAAGCATTTTTCCAACTGATTTTGTCCTTTGGGCAGATGCCCAAAGCATTTTTCCGGTTGATTTTATCCTTCGGGCAGATGCACGAAGCATTTTTCAGACTGTTTACCATTTTATTTTTACACGTTACTATACTGCACGCGGTTCG
>JAISEZ010000251.1 GCA_031263835.1 Tannerella sp. | reverse complement strand
CCCATCATGAAGCGTCCGGCTATCGAACCGCCCAGTCCGCGGGTGAACCAGTTGTTCCAATTATTGCCTCCTTCAAACTTACCGGCTTCCATGTTGACGCGTTCGATGAAATTGTGCGCCATGTCGTGCACGCTGAACGAACCAAGCAGATACTGAATGTTCCTGTCGAAAGTCTGACGGAACAATCCGCCGACGGCAACTCCGCTGCGTGGCGTTCGCAACGGCGCCTTGACGGGATTCCATGTTTCGGGCGCTGTCACCTGTTCGGGACGGTCGTACCACACGTTTTCGCCGGCGGGACGTTGCGGTCGCAGCAGATAATGCTGTCCGAGACTGCCTTTCCCCGAATCGGAAAGTGTTTTGCCCTCGGCGACATCGCGCCCGCCGGAGATTACTTCAAACCGCCAGAGTTCGAAGATGTCCGGACTGAGCACCGTCAGCCTCACATAACGCGCAGATACAGGCACAGCAGGTTTCCATGTTTTGATTTCCAGCGGATAACCGATAAAATCCCGTCTCGTCTGATCAACTATCACGTAAGGACTGTCGAACGCCGCACTTGTCGAGGCTTCAATGCGGAAACGTATGGGAAAATTGTGCGTATGAGCGCCGATGTCCCCCGTATCCTGAAAATAGGGATACAACTTCACTGCCTCAACAGGAAAAAGCGCGCCAAGGTCGATTTGTACCCAGTTAGGCACGCCGTTTGTCGAAGGCTCGGAAAGATAGGGTATCGGCGAACCGACACACATTGCTACTCGCTCAATCCCCATCGGTCCACCGTCGAGATCGACGGATTGAGCGGAAACTGTTGCCGTCTGCATTATCAGTGCGGCAACCAGCGATAAAATTGTCTTTCTATTCATCAAATAGATATTTTCAACACTTTACTTTTACGATGTTACAGTCCTTGAACGAAAGCGTTTCGGGCATCTTGAGAAGCAATCCGTCGGACGTCATGCGCCACCCGACGGTAGCGCCGCTGCCAACGAGCATGGCGCCTTTTACCTTCGCACGGAAAAGTTTGCGGTCGGCCAGCGAACGGATAGCAATTTCTTTTCCGGCGGAGTTGCCGAAGATGTGGATATAAAGTGTATGGCCATCTTTGGAGGCCGTGAAGCGGTGAACGCTGTCGTCCCAAGGCTCGGAGGTGACGCGACGTTCGTTGAAGTGACCTCCGGCAGAAAGTCCGCCTTCGCCGAATGTTTTCCAGGGGACGGTCTCGTAGATAGCTTCGCCGTTGGCCTGCAGCCATTCGCCAAACTCTTCCATGATGGCATACTGGTCGTCGGGGATGCTCCCGTCATGATTCACGGCGATGTTGAGCAGGAGGGCGCCACGCTTGCTGACGATATCGACGAGCAGTTCTTTAAGGCTGCGCGCGTCGTGATGCAGGGTGTTGTCCACGCCTTCGGTCTTGAGAAACCAGTCTTCATTGAGGGATGTGTCGGTTTGCCAGTATTCGTCGGCAATACCGCCGGCAATTCCTTTTTCGAAGTCGAGGATCGTGCCGGGCTGCGCACCCTTGACGGTGACAATGGTTTGTATGGAACCGTTCTGACGGCGGCTGTCTTCGTAAAGTCTGCGGCAGGCGTCGAGCGCGGGAGGTGGAATGTCGCCATTGTCGAAATAGAGCATGTCGGGACGATAGTTCTCTACCAGCTCGACCAGGCGCTGGCCGAATTCCCTTTCGAAAGGTTCATATTTATGCGCATAGAGTTGCTGCGGGTCGAGGCCGTCCCACCATTTGCAGCGTCCGTCGGCCAGGGTAAGATTGCCGTCGTATGGTTCGCCTTTACGCGGGCCATGCTTGTCCGCTCCGAAAGCCGAAGCAAACCACCAGTTTGCCCAGAAAGCATGGGAGGTAGCCACCCATTTCAGATCGTGACGGCGGGCGGCATCGGCAAATTCGCCGAGTATGTCGCGATGGGGACCGACGCGAAGGGCGTTCCACTTGTGTACGGAGGAATTGAACAGGTCGTAGTTATCGTGATGATTCGCCATGGTCGCCACGTAGCGGGCGCCCCATTTCTTAAAAAGGCGGATCGTCTGTTCGGCATCAAACTTTTCAGCTTTCCAGAGGTTACAGATGTCCTTATAGCCAAAGTCGGATTGGTGGCCGAAGGTTAAACGATGATAAGCCCAGGCGTCTTTCCCGAACGATTGAGTGGAATCGTCGGGGTGGACGTACATGTGGCGGGCATAGTGTCCGGCTCCTTTGGTGGGGATACTTTGCGGCCCCCAGTGCAACCAGAGGCCGAACTTGGCGTCACGAAACCATTGCGGACACCGGAATTGACGGAAGACGTCATCATCCTTACCGGCGGTTTCGGATAGTGTATTTCCTGCGCTCCATGCCATACGGGGCGCAATAAAAGCAGTAGTCGCAAGGCTTGTTCCTGCTCTCAGGAAACGGCGACGGGAATAAGTGTTCGATTTTTCATTCATAAAACAAAAAAATTAAATCAGTTAATAAGCGACAAAGATAAGTCTTATTTTCCAGTCCGTTATTACACAATATCGACAATTTTATGTAATAATATCGACATTATTTATTTTTTCGCCTTTCCCTGCAAATATAAGTTTAAATAAAAGCTATTTTGTCCAACTTTTGCTACTTTTTGACCTTGTACAAACAGGCTTCTTACCTGTACTTTTGTGCAGTTTTTGATGAACAGGAAATTTACTGTGACGATAGATGAAGTTGAACATAAAAACGAAGGATAAAGATGAATCAAAACAAACCGGCAAACAGGGTTTTCGTAATTCTATCCATGTTGATAGCCGCAAGTCTGTTTAAAGTAAACGCTCAAGCGTCTGTTTCGGGCGGGTTGAAAATGGAAGCAAATATACATCAATTCCGGCTGTATGGTTTGGATGATTACACCAGCAAGATGAAAATGGTTCCCAACCTGGGCGGCTTTTTGGAAATAGAATTAAACGACAGATTTGCCGTTCAGCCGGAGATGATGGTTTTCTTCAGAAATTCGGGGATAAAACACAGTAATCGGAATGATAATGTCCAGCAATGGGGGATGATGATGCCGGTTTATTTAGTCAGGCGGGAGTACATTGATAACGGTACATGGTATTCCGGATTTGGCGCTTACGTGGGATTCGGTTTCAATGCCCGCATGAAAAACGCAAAAACAGCGCTGTATGACAAGACGGACGGACACGCCGCCGTTATGAATCGTTGGGATTATGGCATTAGCGCCCTGATTGGCTACGAATACAGCAACGGCATACAAATTAATGCAGGACTGCAACTCGGCCTGAAAGACCAGTTAAACGCCGGCAAAGACCATGCTACCGCAATCAATAAAACAATCACCGCAGGCATCGGGTATCATTTTTAATATCAAGTAGAGACGCGATGCATCGCGTCTCTAAACAGGGAAAATGTGTGTTTATACTGCGCGCGGGGCAGTATTGTGGGCGATGGTGTGCCAACGTCTGGGGAGACGCGGCATCAACGTCTAGGAAGACGCGGCGTCAACGTCTAGGAAGACGCGGCGTCAACGTCTGGGAAGACGTTGCGTCAATGGCAGGAAGCAAGGCTCCAGTCTTGCAGAATACACAGGCGCCATGTCGGGGCTGTAGAGACGGGGCGCGCCCCGTCTCTACTATCGCCGCAGTCCGGAGACCAATGTCGTCAAGTTAAGGCTGAAAGGCTGATGAGCATTAGCCCGGGGCGGCATCCCGGGAATGGTGGCGCCGCCGTCTCATCAGGCTGAAAGCCTGAGAGCTTTGCCAGCGAATCGTCACACACTTCGCCAGCGAATCGTCGCACACTTCGCCGGCGAATCGTCACACACTTCGCTAGCGAAGCGTCGCACACTTCAGAAACGGTGGCTATGCCGGACAGAAAAAACAGGGGACACAATTGCTTGCGTCCCCCTGTTTGTTTTCTGCCGGGCATGGTTTTGTAACCCTTGAGGGTGGGATGCGTCACCCTTAACTTGATGACATTGGTCCGGAGACTGCGCCGGGCAAAATACGCTAATTTATAT
>JAISEZ010000249.1 GCA_031263835.1 Tannerella sp. | reverse complement strand
GGTGTACTGCATGGTGAACCTCAAGCCGGCCTCGATGCCTTTTTTGTAATATTCGTCGGCCGATCCCCCAATCCATCCGCGCAGGGCGCCTTCGGCGAGCACGAAATTCATCTGTGCATAGCCGAGCTTGGCCAGCGGCTCACAGACTCTGTCCCGTATGTAGCGGTTGTTGAGGTTGGAAGCCACACCTTCGGAGCCAAGCGTCTCCACTTCGTTGAAGGGCAGCGTGTGGTCGATGCCGGCGTAGGCGTCGTACGAATCGGCTGCATTCTCTTCCTCAAGCAGCGCTTTGGCAGGCTGGGCGAAACTGAACAGACGGTAGTCGTCGTAGCGCTTGAGCATCGAAACGAAATAGTCGGACAGCCACATGTACTGGTGCAGGTTCCCCCGCGTCTCGTTCAGGGCGTAATACATGCCTCCCTGGTCGGCAAACTTGAGGGCGAGGTTGTCGGCGCTGGACGCGAACAGCGGCCGTGTACCGACGATTTCGGCAAAGCGTTCCCTGACGCGCAGCCCCGGTTCGCTCTCCTTTTTCGAAAGCGTGATGAGCACGTTCAGCTCAAAGGCGCTGACCGTTTTCCTCCAGTTTTCGAGGCTGCCGTTGAAGACGAAGTCGCCTCCCAGCGGAATGGTCGCCCGGGACAGATGCTCGTAGGCCAAATCCAGGTCGTCCAGAATCTGCGCCATGACGTCGCGCTGCGTGTCGTACTTGGGCGTGAGCGTGAGCGTTTCGCCCTGAATAGCTTCACTGTACGGGATGTCGCCGTAGAAACAGGAGATGTAATACAGCTGGTAGGCTTTCAGGAAGAGGGCAAAACCCTTGTAGGTGTCGTACGCCTGATCGCCGCTCGCATCTACCATCTTCTGCGCATTGCGCAGGCTGATGAACCCGAGGTCAATGTAGTCGCTCTGCTTGCCGAAATTATCCATGAAATAATTACCGTCGAACCGGTTGTACTGCACGCCGCACTGACTCTGGCTGAAAACAGCCATCTTGACCAGGAAATGATCTTCCATAAACATGCGCGTCACACTGTGGAGGTCTGAAATGTTATATCTCATGATGTTCCCCAGCATCGTGGTGGCGATGGTCGAGGAGGTAGCGGTCGGCGGGGAATCGCGGTTGGTATTGATTTCGTCGAAATTGCCCGTGCACGACGTCCATACGATGCAGACTGCCAACATGCACCCGATCAGACCGGCAATTGCCGGCCTGCTTATTATTGATAGATTTATCTTTTTCATACTGTTTACTTTTTCATCTGTTTAAAAATCAATTTTTATATGAAACCCGAGCTGCCGCGGGGTGGGTGGCGACAGAGACAGTCCGTCGCCCCAATCCGGGTCGGCGCCCCAGATTTCCTTTGTCCAGAGGTAGAGATTCTGCCCTACAAGAGATACTTCCACACGCTCGGTATGGAGTTTGCGGGCGAGGGCCTGCGGAAGCGCATAGCCGATGTTGATCTCGCGCAGCTTGAACCAGTCCAGCGCTTTCATGTCTTCCGAGTAGTTGGAGTACGCGGTGGCATATTGCTGGTAGGAAACGGGGACGTTGTTGATGGCAAACACGCGGGTGTCTTCGAGAATGTTGCCGTACTGGTCGTACTTGGCTTCGCCCGATACGATTTTCACGCCTTCGCCGACGTAGTTGGTCAGCCCGTTCACCACTTCGTCGTAGCGGTATGTGTTGTCGCTGTCGGGATGCGAGCCGTTTCCCCACATGTAGCTGTGGATCCGGTTGAAGTACCTGCCGCCGGCGACGCCGTCGATCTGGAAGCCGAAGGCGACGTTTTTGTACTGGAACCGGTTGGTCCATCCCCAGATCAGGTCGGGATCCTGGTGTTCGTCCGGCTTGCTGTAGTTCAGCCTGACCGGCAGCCCGTTCAGGTGTACCACTTCCCCTTCGTACCGTTCCGTCTTTGCCCAGGTGTACCGGTTGATGTATCCGCCTTCCTCGATCCAGGGATCTTTGGGTGAATACACGGGATCCAGTTTCTTATAGATATACTTGTAGTGGCTGAGGTTGATGGCCGATGTAAACGTGAAATCCCGCGTCTTGATCACATCGCCCGTCAGGGTCAGTTCCACACCCTTGCGCAGCCGCTCCTCCTGACTGTTGATTTTAGCTTTCTCGAATCCGGAGGTGTTCGAAATATCGGCGTCCACCTGTATGTTGTAATACACTTTCTGGTAATAGGCGAGATCCACTTTCAGGCGACTGTTCAGGAACCAGGCGGCCGTACCGGTTTCCCAGGTTCGGGTGGCGCCGGGTTGCAGGGTGGTCGACCGGATGGTGCCGGGGTAACTGGCGCCGGGCATGTTGTTCCACACATTGTTGTTGAACGAATACGTCTGGTTGATGGCATAGTAGTCAGGGGCCGATTTGGTTTGCGTCCACGAGCCTCTGATTTTCCAGAAGTCCAGCCAGGATATCCGGGGGAGAAATTCGGTGAGCGAGATGCTGCCGGCTACGGAAGGATAAAAATAGGAGCGCTCGGTGGCCGACAGGGTCGAAGTCCAGTCATTGCGGGCGGTTGCTTCCAGGAAGACGGCGTTTTTCCACGACACGCCGGCTTTGCCGAACAGACTCTGGCTTGCGCGGCTGCTCCGCTTGAATTCGGCGCCGATTTCTTCATACCAGTAGGCCATAGAATTGTATCCGACCTGCACAGGGCCGTTGGAGGCTCTCAGGGAATAAAATCCCGGGACGCTCAACCCGCCGGTGGTGGCGGCATACAGGCCGTCGCCGTCGCTCCGTCCCATGGAGGCTCCGCCGAATCCCTCGACGCGAAATTCGCCGAATACTTTATCGAAATTGAGCAGGGCCTGTCCGTTATAGCTCCCGCCGCGTCCGCGTCCCACTTCGTAGAAACTTTGTATCCGCACTTCGCCCCAGGGTATCCGGGTTTCCTTCTCGTCGGCGTTTATGTCGGCGCCTACACGGACGTCGGCCTTGAGCCAGGAGGCGATTTCATACGTGCCGGTAGCCTGAGCAAAGTACCGGTTGGTGGTTCGGCTGCTGGTCATGTCGTTCGCAATGAAATAGGGATTGTCGACGTAGGAGTTCCACCAGTTTTGCGTGATTTGTTCCTGCCCGGCTACCCACTGCTGACGGTAGTCGCGGATATCGAACTCGGCGCCGAGGCCGTTGTTCAGCAGGTGAAAGTAGCCGATGTTCCATCCGCTGATGCCAAACTCCTGCGGGGTGTGGTATCTTGAGACGGTGGCGGAGGCGTCCAGCGTGAACCGGCCGGCTTTTATGTCACCGGCAATGGTGTAGGAAAAGCGGTCGTCCTTGTTGTTCGGCCAGTTGACCTGCCGGTGAATATAGGTCAGCGAGTTTCGGAAGGAGACGTTTTTATCCTTGTAAACGACGTTGACGTTGTCGTTCGTCACCCACGGGTTGACCATAAAGTTCTGCAGATTGTCCTTCCCTTTGGAAACGAGCGGCTGCATGTTCCACGTGTAGGTATAGGGGTCGTACTGGAGCGCTTCGCGGCCGATGTCCAGCCGGTCTCCCCACCGGCCGTTGGTGTTCGGGTTGTATTTCCCGTTGTTGCCGGTACTGTACGACGACTGCGAAGTGGGGAAGGCCAGCCATCCGGCTTCGAAGGTGTTGCTGCTGCTGGCCGAGACGTGCAGCCCCTGCCTGTCACCCCGCTTGGTGGTGACCATGACAGCGCCGTTGCCGCCTCCGGAACCGTACAGTGCGGTGGCGGTGGGGCCTTTCAGGATGGTGATGGATTCGATGTCTTCGGGGCCGAGGCTGTTGATGTCTCCCTGCGGCACGCCGTCAATCACAAACATGGTGCCTTCACCGCGCAAATCGAAGCTGATGCCGTTCCGGATTTCATTTCCGACGCCAATCTTTACGCCGGCTACCTTACCGACCAGCGAGCTGAGCAGATAGGTGGACTTGTTCGTGGTGATGGCTTCGGACTTGACGGTCTGTACGGCATATCCCAGCGCTTTCTCCTGCCGCTTGATGCCCAGAGCGGTGACGACCACTTCGTCGATTTGCCGGGCGTCTTCCTGCAGGGTGATTCGCAGGGGCGCACTGCCGGAGACTTTTATCTCCTGCTCGACATAGCCGATATAGGAAATTTTCAGCGTGGCGCCGGCTTTTACGGCCAGCGAAAAGGCGCCGTCAATGTCGGACACTGTTCCGTTGGCAGTCCCTTTTTCCATGATGTTGGCGCCGATGAGCGGTTCGCCGCTCGCAGCGTCAATCACGGTTCCCGTGATTTTTAGCGGTTCGCTTTGCTGCCCGACGCCCGCATCACGTGTTTGAACGCCGAGGGTGACGGTGTTGTTCTCGCGATTGAAACGGAGTTGCGTCTGCCGGGTGATGGCTTCCAGCACCGTGTTGACAGGCACATTTGAAAAACGGAGCGTGACGTTTTTGCCGCTGACTGCGTTTTCGCTGTAAAAGAACTTTAATCCCGTCTGTTTGGAAAGGTCTTCCATGACCTCT
>JAISEZ010000239.1 GCA_031263835.1 Tannerella sp. | reverse complement strand
CTGCTGTTCGTGACGGGCTTCTGCGGCGGTTACACGACGTTTTCCACCTTCTCGGCCGAGAACGTCGACCTGATTCAGTCCGGACATTACCTGACCGCGCTGCTGTACATTGCGGCCAGCGTATTGACGGGCATGGCGGCCGTCTGGCTCGGATTCATGCTCGCGAAACTTTGACTGTATCGAAAAAACCCAAAACCAATAAAACCATACAATATGAATAACCCGAAAATATCCCCGATTGACAAAATCGTATCTCCCGTCCAGCGGTTCATGCGGCAGGAGAAATCCGGCGGAATCGTACTTGGAATCAGTGTGATTCTTGCGCTTGTCCTGGCCAATTCCGCCTGGTCGGAATCTTATTTCCTGCTCTTCGAACACAAGTTCGGTTTCCGGTTCGACGGGGAAACCTGGCTTGAGTACGACCTGCTGCACTGGATCAATGATGGCCTGATGGCTATTTTCTTTTTCGTCGTGGGACTCGAACTCAAACGGGAAGCCGTGGGAGGGGAGCTGTCGGAGCCGCGGAAGGCGTTGCTGCCGATCGGCGCGGCCGTGGGAGGAATGATTGTCCCGGCGACGCTGTTTTTCATCCTCAATTCTTCCGGCGAAGCGAGCCGGGGCTGGGGCATCCCGATGGCGACCGACATCGCGTTTTCGCTGGGCGTGCTCTACCTGCTGGGCGACCGCGTACCCCTTTCGCTGAAAGTCTTCCTGACCGCGCTGGCCATTGTAGACGATTTGGGGGCGGTGCTGGTGATAGCCTTTTTTTATACTTCGGATATTTACGTCGTCAACCTGCTGATCGGGTTTGTCTTTATCACGACCATGTATGCCGGAAACCGGCTGGGCGTCAGAAATATTCTTTTTTATGCCATTCTGGGGATCGGGGGCGTCTGGACGGCGTTTCTGCTGTCGGGCGTTCATGCGACGATTGCCTCCGTCGCTGCCGCTTTCACGATTCCCGCGGATGTGAAGATAGACGGACATACATTTGTCGCGAAAATACAAAACTATCTGACCCGCTTCAAGGCCATCACCCCCAACGGAAAACCGACCCTGTCGGAAGATCAGGTGTATCTGCTCGAAAGGGTGCGGCAGAATACGAATGCGGCCATGCCGCCGCTGCAGCGGCTGGAACATGCGATGCATCCGTTCGTTATCTTTGTCATTGTTCCGATATTCGCGCTGGCCAATGCGGGCGTGTCGCTGCAGGTGGATGCGGAGAGCCTGTTCAGTACGCATATCGCCATCGGCGCGGGGGTAGGACTGCTGTGCGGAAAATTCATCGGCGTGGTCGGCGCGACGCTGCTTATGGTGAAATTGAAAATCGCCCGCTTTCCCGCCGGCATGACGGTGAAAAACCTTTGCGGACTGGGCTTCCTCACCGCCATCGGCTTTACCATGTCGCTGTTCATTACCTCGCTGGCGTTTTCCACTCCGGAACATATCCTGCAGGCCAAAATCGGCATCTTTATGGCCTCCATCATCGGCGGAATCACAGGATATATGATACTGAGAAAATGAGACAATGAGACAATGAGAGAATGAGACAATGTGCAAATGAATTGTCTTATTCTTTTATTCGGCTCTATAACGTTTTGTATGGGTATAAGCTACGTCAATCACTCATTTATACTCTACTGGCATTGAAAATAAATTATCACCACGGAGACACAGAGGACACGGAGAAAACACGGCGTTCCACCGAAGAACCGGCCTCCGTGTTCTCTGTGTCTCCATGTTTCAAAAATTCAGTATTTCCGGTAGAAACTGCAAATGAGGCAATGAGAGAATGAGCAAATGAATTGCCTTTTCTCATTCTTTTATTGTCTCATTGCCTCATTCTCACATTGGCTCATTTTCCTGCTTCTTTTGTCCTTTGTGTCAGCGGGTTTCAGTCTTTTTTTTGACTTTTCGGAGGGAAGTTCTAACTTTCATTAGTTGGCTTTTCAGATATTTAACGCAATGGCAGCAAAAAAAGTTGTTATAAGTTTTTGTGGATCGAAAAAGAGTCTTTAGATTTGCGCCATGAAAAAGAAATAGGGCTTATTCTTAACTTGGAAATAGAATGAATTATTTTAATAATGTAATCCGATCTTCGCAGAGAAACGACCGTCTCTGCCGGATGTTCGCAGCTTTTGTTGAGGCCATTCGTATGCCGCTGACCTCCAGTGTAATAACTGTAAGGGGGGGGGGGAAATTACTGTTATACAGTGATTTAAGATTTTTCGACAGTAGCTATTGTTATCCTTACCTGTACTGCGCACAGCATGGCTTTGTGCAGGGATATAAAAATTCAAAGATTCAGCCATTCAAAGATTCAAGGGTTTCCGGTGGTGATAACTGCCGGGACAATGAATCTGTTTATCCCGCGCGAAGTATCTGTTGCACTCCGTCCGGTTTTGTGTATAAAGTACACCATTCAAAGATTCGCCATAAAAAAAGATCGCTTTCACCATACGGGTCGCAAACCTGCGAAACCCCGGCCGACCCTTCGCCGAGCCTTTCGCACACGTGCGAAACCCTGTCCGCCGTCTCGCTGACGCTTTCGCGGTGCGGCGAAACCATGCCGGAGCCTTCGCCGGGACTTTCGCAAGCCTGCGAAACCCCGGCCAGGCCCTCGCCGGCCCTTTCGCAGCGCGGCGACGGCGCGAAAGACACTTTAACCGCATATATATCCCAAAATCAGCTATAATAATGGAAAATAAAATGATTGTCAGAGTGAACTATTCGCATTTGCGAAACGAAGCCTACGTTGAGATGCATGACACCATCAAACGTATTTTTATAAATCATCCGCCGGCCCAGCTGGGCATCACCCCGCAGTATGACCTGTATCAGTCCTGTTACAGCGAAGTCGTCGCTGCGCTCGACGTGATCTTCAAAAGCGGATATACCGGGCTGCTCGACGAGCAGGATCATGTGCGCGACCGTATTTTCCGCGGACTGGACGACGCCGTCAAGTCGGCGCTGAATCACTTCAGTTCCGACAAGCGCGAAGCGGCCCGAATGCTTAAAATCGTGCTCGACCGATACGGCAACATCGCCGCTAAAGCGATTGACCAGGAAACGGCCGCCATCGACGACCTCATACGCGAACTGCAAACGGGCAACTATCCGGCGATGACGGTAACGCTTGCACTGACCGACTGGATCGAACAGTTGCAGACGGAAAACCGGCGTTTCAAAGACCTGATGATGGCGCGCTACAGCGAGGCGGCGCAACGTCCCGCCACGCACATGAAAACGGCGCGCGCCGCCACCGACAGGGCTTTTCGCGAACTGATCAGGCAACTGGAGGCACTCGCGCTGGTGAACGGAATAAAAGAGTACGAAACGCTGTTTCGAGAACTCAACGCCGTGCTCGAACGCTACAAAAACCTGCTCGCGCGCAAAAAAAGCGAACCGCGCGCAGCTGCAAACAATGAAAATTAAATCGTTGAATAATATTAATAGATGAACTTAATGTATGTAAGTATGGGAAAAAAATTTACCCCCGAAAGCGGCTGCCACAATCGAACGGCAGCTAAAATGAAGAAAACCGGGCGCAATCTGTTTGCGTGTGCGGTTATCACATTAATGGTGGCATTTGCCGCGCTGCACGTGCAGGCGGCCGACACCAATTCAGGCAACGCGAAACAGGCGGTGGGAAACACGGTCTGGTTCGGAAGCTATCCGCAGGAATACACCAGAGAATGGGCACCCAACTATCCGGCGCCCACAGCGCCCTACGTGCTGAAACCGAATCACAGGGAACGGGACGGACAACAGCCGCCGCAGATGCGTTCCTGCTATTTTCTGGTACAGCCTGTTGAGTGGAACGTAATGGCCATCGACGCCCAGGGCATACTGCTCGTGGCGGCCGAAAACCTGGATGTCCAGCCCTACCATACCTCCACGGGCAGCGTCAAATGGAGCGCTTCCTCGCTGAGGGCATGGCTGGAAAACGATTTTCTGCTGGGAAGC
>JAISEZ010000234.1 GCA_031263835.1 Tannerella sp. | reverse complement strand
TTCGGCAAAGGTCGGTACGGTGCAGCAGTGTCCCGTGAAAGAGTATCCGGTTGCGCGCGATATGGGAAGCCGTACCGGAGATTTTCCGCCCGTCCACCAGTAACTCCTTCCGTTTGCCGACGGTAGCCGTGATACCGAACGCGCGCAACGCATCCGTGACCGGCGTCGCAAAATCCATGTCCAGAAAAGAAACGTCCGTTTTCCCGCAGATGAACGCATAATTGATGTTCCCGTAATCCTGATAAACCGTTCCGCCGCCCGAAATCCGCCGGAACACTTCAATGCCCTGTTCCCGGCAATAGGTGACATCCGCTTCCGCTTCAATCAGCTGATTTCGTCCTGCAATGACCGACGGACGGTTGATGTAAAACAGCAGGAGGTCCGGCGCGCCGGGCTGTTCCGAGAGGAAACGGCGCTCCAGCGCGCTGTTTTGCGACGGCGCGTCGGACATACTTCGCAGCAGCAGCATTCTGCCTTATTCTACATGAAACGCAACGCGCAAATCTTCCACTTCCGTGTCCGATATCGGGCTTAACTCGCCGATCGCTTTCGCCATAATCAGCGATTTGGCGCTGAACTCAGCCACCTCCAGCCGGTCGAACGTTTGCAGCAGACCGTCGCCCGTCACGATGAACGAATCATTCGCCAGCAGAATCGCCGGGATGGTCTTCAGCATTTCGGCAATCTCCGTGTTATGCTCGTACTGCATGGCATACTGAACCGTCGGGATGTCTTTCAGGAATATCCAGCTCTCCGGGATGGTGCGCACGTTGATTTTCACGCCGGAGGTGCAGAAGCCCATCAGATGCGGCGGCTGCGTCAGGATGATGGAATTGATTTTCGGATTGGTCTGGTAAATCGCCTGATGCAGGGCGACCGAACGGCTGGGTATCTTACCGGCTTCCACCATTCCGTTCTTGACCTGCACGATGTTATGCGGCTCGATGTCCCAGCGGGGAACGCCCGGAGGCGTAATCAGGAAGTCGTTGCTCCGCCAGCGTACCGAAACCGTTCCGTAGGAACTGATCATCAGTCCCTGGTCACAGGCGCGGCGGACGATTGTCACGATTTCGTTGCGGATGGCGCGCTCGTCCGACGGATAGGTCACACCCATGAAATACGGAATATCCGTCGGAATGGCTTGCTCGTGCTGTTCGATTTGCTGATCGGTCAGGTAAGTCGGTTCACCCAGAATCTTGGCGTTAATCAGCGTGCGCGCGCAAAACTCCAGCGTCTCGAACCGCTGGTATGCGTCCATGATGTCTTCGCCGCAAAGCACAACCCCGTGATTTTCCATGATGACGGCCCTGTAGTCCTGGTGCTGTGCAAATTCGCCGGCGATCTTGTCGCCCAGGTTGTGGCTGCCGGGCACGTCATACGGCGCAAATCCAATCCTTCCGCAGATGCTTTTTGCCTGCGGGATGATGTTCGTGTTCGGGATTTGTTTGGTGATGCTGAACGAGACCAGCGCCGGCGGATGTGCGTGAATGACGGCCTTCATCTGCGGACGTATTTCATAGATTGCCTTGTGAAAGGGAAATTCCGACGAGGGACGGTGAGGCCCGATAACGGAACCGTCGGCCTTGACGCAGACAATGTCTTTTGTCGTCAGCGACCCCTTGTCAATGGCCGCCGGCGTAATCCAGATGTCGCCGTTTTCATCCTTGATGGAGATGTTTCCGCCCGAAGTCGTCGTCATGCCGCTCCGGTAAATCCGGCTGATAACCACCTTAATCTGGTCGGCCGGATGCATTAATTTGGTGTCCAATTGTTTCATATTCGTTTTTTTATTATGATGTTTGACAAATCATGTACCGCAGGAGGGGATGCCGTTTCGCACCCCTCCCCGGCCTTTTTCAGACGGCATCCGCATGTGCCAGCAGATACGTTTCCGCTTCGACGTTCCAGAGTCCGTGATGGCGTTCGCACAACCGGTACAGTTCCGCAAACACGGGATTCGTTTTCCCGCGCGCTTCAAACCCGTCAATGGGTGTCAGCGGCAGGTTGATATGCGTATATATCAGTTTTTTTCCTCCGGGAATGGAAGGCAGGTTCATCGTCGTGTCGATGACGGCGTCCAGGCCGCCGATGTGCGTCACCAGACCGGCCGGGTCCAGCCCCTGTCCCATCATGACCAGCGCTTCCTTCATGTCGTCCGTGTTTCCGCCGCTTGTGCCCACCACGTGCGTGTATGCATAATGCACGTTGTAAAAGTTGAACGGCGCCTTGAAATCGGTTTTGGAGGGGCCTGCAAAGAAATTGAGACAGCCGTCGAAAGCCAGCAGCGCATCGGCCTGTTCGACGATGGCCGCCACGGGCGCAAATACAAACACGTCGTCATAGCCTTTTCCGCCGGTCAATGCTTTCAGTTCGTCGACGGGGTTAGCCATTTCGCCGGTATTGATATAGCGCAGTTCAATGCCGTTGCGCGCAGCCTCGGCGGGGCTGTACAGCAGCGCCGCACGGTCGAGGCGCGCCCGGTCGATGTCGGTCACGACAATCAGGCGGGGCTTGCGGTCGGTACGGTGGATGGCGTAGTTGATGGCCGCCAGTCCCATCGGGCCGACGCCGGCCAGAATCGCCATATTTCCGCCGTCTTTGATTTCCATCTGGTGGCGATACGATCCCGGAGTTGTATGGTAGTTTGCGTGCATGGCGCCGATGACGCACGACAGCGGTTCGGCAAGGGAGGCCGGATAATAGCCCGCACCCGTATAGTGCAGCAGGCATCCGCCGGCCATCACGGCATTCGGAATAACGACGTATGTCGCGTCGCCGCCGATGTGCCGGTACGAATAGCCCGGCGCGCTCAGAACGCCGACGGGGCCGTCCGGGTCGTTCAGCGCCGGCTGGATGGAAAATTTGTCACCCGCCCTGAATGCATGGCTCCACTGACTGCCGACTTCAACAATCTCACCCGCAAATTCGTGCCCGATTATGACGGGATTCCGATGCACGTCACGCGGCACGCGCTTATGAATATCCGCCTCGTGCGTCGCCTTGTACGACGACATGCAAATACTGTCGCACACCACTTTGGCCAGCATCTCGTCTTTCCCGATTGCCGGCAAATCAAACGTCTCCAGCCGGAGGTCATTCTTGCCGTACAGTCTCACTGCTTTTGTTTTCATTGTTCTATCAATTAATCTATTTGTATTCGAAACGCCTTTTTTGTCTGCCCTGCATCCCGTTTGTCCGGACATGCCTGCAAACGGCTTGCAAATGTACGCATATTATGGCTTTTCCGCAAATCTTTAGAAGGGAA
>JAISEZ010000233.1 GCA_031263835.1 Tannerella sp. | reverse complement strand
TCACGACTAAAACAGAAGCAAACCTGAGTGCATGGGGTATTAATCAGACCTGGTTTACGGGAGTGCTGATCCCGGCAAAGCGGGCGTGGGAAACGGCCTGGGCAAACTACCTGGATCCGCCACAGCGAACGCCGCTTATCACGTTTACCAAGACCGAAAAGCGGAAAGCGTACGAGAAACTGCTCCGGATACTGATTGCGATGCTGGAGAGCAATCCGCTGGTGTCGGACGACGACCGGCGCTCGATGAGCATCGCGATTCGCGATACGACCCGTACGCCGGTGAAACCTCCGAAAACCTATCCGGAATTTATTATCGACACGTCGATTATCCGCTGCCTGATTATTTTATTCTGGGATCTGGGCAGCAAGTCGAAGGCGAAACCCCGCGGCGTTCACGGCGCCGAAATCTGCTGGGCCATTCTCGACCGCCCGCCCCTGTCGGTGGACGAACTGGTTCATTCCGGTTTCAGCACCCGGTCGCCCTTCAAGCTGACGTTCGACGAAACCGACCGCGGCAAAACGGTTTATTTCTGTCTCCGCTGGGAAAATACCCGGGGCGAAAAAGGGCCGTGGAGCGAAATTATGATGGCGATCATTCCCTGAGAATTGAACGCTGTAGAGACGCGATGCCTCGCGTCTCTACATCAAACCTGTTTTACAAAACCAATAAAAAAATGAAAGCAATGAAAAAAATTCTACCCATTATGTTGGCGGCGCTTCTGCTTGCCGGGAATGGCTGTCAAAGGTACGACGACAGCAAGGTATGGAACGAGCTGAACAGCCAGTCGAAACGGCTGGCGGCGCTTGAGGCGTGGCAGACGGTCGTGAACGACAACCTCGGCTCCCTGCACACGCTCGTAGCGGCGCTGCAGAACAATGATTATGTAACCGGCGTGACAAAGTTCGACAACCCCGCACCGGGCGGCTACTACATTGACTTCGTCAAAAGCGAGCGGGCCACCATCCGGAACGGCGCCAAAGGCGAAACGGGCGACACCGGCGCCGACGGCGCCACCCCGCAAATCGGCGTGGCGCAGTTCCCCGAAAACAGCGGCGCATATTACTGGACGCTCAACGGCGAATGGCTGGAGGACGGCGAGGGAAATAAACTCCCGGTAACCGGGCCGAAAGGCGACCCGGGCGCACCGGGCAGCAGCGGCGCACCGGGCAGCAGCGGCACACCGGGCAGCAGCGGCGCCAGCGGCAAAACCCCGGCTGTCGCCATCGGCAGCAACGGCTACTGGTATGTCTGCCCCGACGGCGCCTGCACCGGCACGCCCCCCGGTACCGGCTGGACATCGACTTACGTGAAAGCCACCGGCGACGACGGACAGCCCGGCGCACCGGGCGACGCCATCTTCGCCGAAGACGGCATAGACTACACCACCTACGACGACTGCGTGGAATTTACCCTCGCCGACAACAGCACCATAAAACTGCCGAAATACGTGCCGCTGGGCATTACCTTCACGCAGCCGGACTTATTCCTGTCGAGTGGAAACGGTGTGATTAACTTCACCACGCAGGGCAACGCCACCACCGTAAAAGTGCTCGACGTGCCTGCAGGCTGGACGGTAGTTGTAGACAAATCGGTTAATGCAGGCACGTTTACTGTAACCGCTCCCGCCAGCGCAAACGCCGGCGAAGCCATTGTTTTAGCAGCTGACGCAGCCGGCAACACGGTGATGCGCACCCTTGAACTGGCGAGTGTTACTTTTCCAATCACGCTTTGCACGCAATGTTGTTATAATGGCTCGGAGTGGGTGGATTGTTATGTCACTACTAATGCCTATCCCTTTGATAATAACGGTACGAATACTGCTGAGGCTTGGAGTGGCAATGGTGATGCTTATTATGATGGTGCGAGGTCGGACAAGGATGGGCGGGCGAATACCGCAGCTATCACTGGCTCTGCGGGTACTTCCGCCGTACAACTGTGTAAGGATTTAGGCACGGGCTGGTATTTGCCGGCGTATGAAGAGTTGTATGCGATGAGTTCAGGTTCTGCAAACCCGGCTTCGAATAATCGTGCCGGAGCCGGTATATTAACAGATAATTATCATTGGTCATCTACGGAGCGGTATGAAAATGGAGGCCGTTACAGCGACAACACGGGGGGCTCCCAGGCCTTCGCGTTGGTCGTCAACTACGATGGCAATTGGGCCATCAGCAGCAAGAGCAACGGCAGCAACTACGTTCGTTGTGCGTGGCGAAAATAACCCTTTAACCCTTTTGCCGCAAACAATAATTAATTCCGCCGCCCGCCGCAAGGTGGGCGGCGGTTTTTTTTTGCCCCCCCGGCCATGTAGGGGCGAACCTGTGTGTTCGCCCTTATGTGTTCGCCCCTGTGTGTTCGCCCCGCCCCGGTCGCCGTTGTCCCAACGGGAATGGGCGCACACACAGGGGTCGCCGGGGTGCACACGCATGGGCGCACACGCAGGTGCGCCCCTACGCCCGCCCAACGGCAACACCCCGGTAATCGTTAATCATTTTTCTATTGATATTGTTCTCCTGCGGGGAATGCCCCGCCCTTGTTTTCGTGACCGCAACAGGGGCACACACGCAGGTGCACCCCTGCGCCCGTATGTGATTCCCTGCCGGCTGCGATTTCCCGGGGCGTACCGGCACGGAATCTCCGGACAGCCGGCGGCACGCTGCACGTCCGCGGTCTCGTGCCGGGCGAGATGTGGAGCGTGTACGGCATCGGCGGAGCGTTTGTATGCCGGCGTATTGCAGGCGGCAATGAAGAGAAGGTAACTCTTCCCGCTCGCGGAGTGTACATCGTAAAATCCGGCGCCCGGGTTGTCAAGACAATGTATTGACGGACAGGTTACAAACCGTTGATCCGGATGAAAAAGAGGCTGTCCCCAACCGGGGGGACAGCCTCTTTTTTCGGGTGTGCCGTGCACAGTATAAAATTCCCGCCGCTCGCCCTTGAATCTTTGAATTATTGAATTATTGAATCTTTATAACTTTCCCGTTTCAGGTTCCCGGCAATTTGTTTTTGGGAGTGGTGGCTATAAATCCTTTCAGGTAGAACGGTTCAAAATAGGCCAGGTCTTCAAAGCGATGTTCCCGGAAGGCTGTTTCGGCAAACGTCGCCATGTCGGCGGCCAGCGGATGCACGTTTTCCGGAAACAGGGCATTCCCGGATGCGATGACCGCCCGGCATTTCTCCGCGCCGTTGCCGAAGAAATAGACCGTACCTCTGTCCAGAAACGGACGGTACGTCTCCGGCGTCACGATTTCGGCCAGGGTCTCCCGCACGGTTTGCAGGCGGGCGTCGTAAATCGCCGCATAGACCTCCATTCGCCGGGCGTCCAGCATCGCACAGTACAGGCCGTCCTTTTCCCCGGTGAGGCGGAGCGCCCTCAAGGCCATCAGCCTGAGCGTCGGAACGGCAATCAGGGGAACTCCCCATCCCAGGCACAATCCCTTGGCCATGGACGTCCCGATACGCAAACCGGTGTACGAACCCGGCCCGCTGCTGACGGCCACTGCCTCCGGACGCCGGCCTCCGCTGCGGGCAAAGGCGATGGCTTCTTCCGTAAAGACGCCCAGCAGGGCGGCATGGGAAGGCCCTTCGTACGAAACTTTTTCAAAGACAGTCTGTCCGTTCTCCGACAGCGCAACCGAACAGACGGATGTGGAGGTCTCAAGATGTAATATACAGGCCATTTTCCCGGCTATATTTTCAATTCAATCATTTCCCCAGTCTCGGCGCTCCGGCGGAAGAGACCTCGAATATGCCCTTTTGTTTGGTGCGGATATCCTCGATTACATAAAACGCGTCCGGATCGAACGTGCGGATGATATCCATTACCTTTTTCCCCGACTTCCGGCTCACCACCGTTTCGATAATCTCGACTTCCGCCACGACGCCTTCACCGTGGATATGGGTGGAGCCGAAACCGTTCCTGTTCAACCGCTGCACCAGTTCCAGTCCGTTATTTTTCGTATAGATGCGAATCATCTGAAAGCCGAAGGCTATTTTATTTTCCACCAGAATCCCCACGAAATTGCCTGCCGCATATCCTCCGGCATAGGCCAGGTAGGCAATCATGCTGTTCGCATGGGTAAATATCTGTGAAATGATGACGACCCAGATAAATACTTCAAAAAAGCCGACCAGCGGCGCTTTTTTCTTCTCTCCTTTGGCTACGAAAATAATACGCAGCGTTCCCAGCGTCACGTCGCAGATACGCCCGAAGAAAATGACGACGGGCAACATCCAGGGATACAGTTCAAAAAACTCGGTCATAGCAGGATCATTTAAAATTATACCGCTTTCCGGCCCGTGAATGCCGGCGCCATTCTGTTAATTATTATGGCAATGGCGCCGTCTCCGGTCACATTGCATGCCGTTCCGAAACTGTCCATCGCAATGTAGAGGGCGATCATCAGCGCCTGAAGCGTTTCGTCGAATCCCAGCATACTGCCCAGCAGCCCCAGCGCCGCCATAATCGCTCCTCCGGGCACGCCCGGCGCGGCCACCATCGTAATGCCCAGCATCAGGATAAATCCGCTGTATTCGCCCGGCAGAACGGGCTGCCCCGTCATGTACATGATGGCCATCGCGCAGGCCACAATCTTCATGGTGCTGCCGGCCAGGTGAATCGTCGCGCAGAGCGGTATCACGAAAACGGCGACCGTTTCCTTCACGCCGTTTTTGAGCGTCTGTTTCAGCGTGACGGGGATGGTTGCGGCCGACGACTGGGTGCCCAGGGCGGTAACGTAGGCCGGCAGCATGTTCTTCAGCAAAACCAGCGGGTTTCGCCTGCCCGCCAGCCCCGCTATCGAAAACTGTATCAAAAGCAGCAGGATGTGCAGCACGAAAATCACCAGAATCACCTTGATAAACATGGACAGAATATCGGCAATCTGGCCGCTCAGGGTGATATTCAGGAAAATGCCGAAGATATGCAGCGGCAACAGGGGAATGATGACGCTTTCAATCAGTCCGGTCACGATGTCTCTGAAATCGACAAACCCCTTTTGCAGCGTCGTGCCGTTGATGACGGACAGTCCCAGGCCGATTACAAACGAAAGCAGCAGGGCGGTCATGATGTCCATCAACGGCGGCATATCAATGGTGAAGTAAGTGACGAGCATTTGATGTTCCGGATTTTCCAGCGCGGAAAGCGCGGTCTGCGGAAGCATCTGCGGAAAGACGGCCGAAGCGCTGAAAAAGGTGAAAAAGCCGGAGAAAAGGGTCGAACCATACGCCAGAAGCGTAGTGATGGCCAGCAGTTTCCCGGCGCCCTTGCCCAGTTCGCCAATGGCAGGAGCGACAAGCCCCAGGATAATCAACGGGATGGAGAACGAAAGAAAATTCCCGAACAGGGAATTAAACGTCACAAATATACGTGCAACCGCCGCCGGTAAAAATTGTCCGAACAGGATACCCAATCCAATCGCTATCGCAACCTGTCCCAGCAGGGAAATTCTTATTTTCTTCATGTGCAACACAATTTCGTAATATGCAAAACTTGCCGGAAACGGCGAACGC
>JAISEZ010000213.1 GCA_031263835.1 Tannerella sp. | reverse complement strand
ATTCAGCCGGTCGATGACGGCGTCGGTAAACGTTTCCCAGCCTTTGTTCTGATGCGAACCGGCAACATGCGCCCGTACGGTCAGCGTGGCATTGAGCAGCAGCACGCCCTGTTTCGCCCAGCGCGTCAAATCTCCGCTCCGGGGAGCGGGCGCGCCTGTATCCGACTCGATTTCCCGAAAGATATTCTCCAGCGACGGCGGAAAACGTACCCCGTCCGGCACGGAGAAGCATAAGCCATGCGCCTGTCCGGGTTCGTGATAAGGGTCCTGCCCCAGCAGAACCACCTTGACACGGTCGAAAGCACAATGCTCGAAGGCATTAAATATCAGTGCGCCGGGAGGATAAACGGTTGCCTGTCCATATTCTTCGCGCACAAAATCCGTTAACTGCCCGAAGTATGTCTTTTCAAATTCGTCCGCCAGCCTGTTCTTCCAGCTGGCCTCTATTTTCACGTTCATGATGCTGTCTGTATTAAAAACCGGAAGCAAATGTACGGGATAAATCCGACAATCTGCATAAAAATAAACGCTCTTGTGACGCCGTCACGGATTTTTTTATACCTTTGTATCGTTTTTTGGCCTGGTAGCTTAGTGAATAGAGCGTCAGATTCCGGTTCTGAAGGTCGTGGGTTTGAGTCCCACCCGGGTCACAACTATAATGATACAAACAGATTATGGCTACAACAGCAGATTTTAGAAACGGGATGTGCCTGAACATGGACGGCGTATACTACTTTATTGTCGAATTTCTTCACGTGAAACCGGGAAAAGGGCCGGCTTTCGTACGCACCAAACTGAAAAATGTAACGACGGGCCGCGTCATAGACAAGACCTGGAACTCGGGCGTCAAGGTGGAAGAAGTACGCATCGAACGCCGCCCCTATCAGTTTCTGTACAGGGACGACATGGGATACAATTTCATGCATCCCGAAACGTTCGACCAAATCTCGCTGCCGGGTGAAAGCATCGACGGAGTGCAGTTTCTCAAAGAGGGCGACAACGTGGAAGCTATGGTACACGCCGAAAGCGAGACCATCCTGACCTGCGAACTGTCGGCGCACGTGACGCTCGAAGTAACCTACACCGAACCGGGTATCAGGGGCGACACGGCCACCAATACGCTGAAAGATGCAACGGTGGAGACGGGTGCCAAAGTGCGCGTACCCCTGTTTATCAACGCGGGCGACAAAATCGAGATTGATACCCGCGACGGCTCATACATCGGACGGGTAAAATAAGCGCTTATGGATTCGGACGGAAGACTTCGCATCAAGGAGTGGGCCGTTGAAGACCGTCCGCGCGAAAAGATGCTGCTCAAGGGAACTTCTTCGCTCAGCGACGCGGAACTGCTGGCCATCCTGATTGGTTCGGGAAATACACGGGAAACGGCCGTGCAGCTGTCGCAACGTATCCTGAACTCCGTTTCCAACAATCTGAATGCACTGGGGAAAATGTCCCTCAAGGAATTGATGGCGTTCAACGGCATCGGCGAAGCCAAAGCCGTTACCGTGGTTGCCGCAATGGAACTGGGACGGCGTCGGGACGGTACGGAACTCCGGCCCGGAGAAAGCATCCGCAGCAGTGCACAGGTATTCAAACTGTTTCATCCGATGCTGCGCGACCTTCCACATGAAGAATTCTGGATTGCCACGACCGACCGCGCCGGAAAAGTCATTGAAAAGGTCAAAATCAGTCAGGGCGGAACGGGTGTAGCGGCGGTCGACATACGCATGATACTGAAAACGGCCGTCAACACGCTCTGCTCGGGACTTCTCCTGTGTCACAATCATCCGTCGGGCAACCTGCATCCCAGCCGGCAGGACGACGCGCTGACGTCCAGCGTCCAGCAGGCGGCGAAGCTGCTGAACATCCAGCTCCTGGACCACATCATCCTTTGCGACAACAAATTCTACAGCTATGCCGACGAAGGGCGTCTGCTGGATTAACCCTGTCAACATCCGGAACAGTCAATGATGGAAAATGAATTTTTACAGACGGAAGAAGCAATCATCGCGGCGCTGAAAACCGTGTACGACCCGGAAATTCCGGTCAATGTCTATGACCTCGGACTTATTTACCGCGTGGACGTGGACGAAACGAAAAACGTGCAGATAGACCTGACGCTCACGGCGCCGAACTGTCCGGCGGCCGACTTCATTGTCGAAGACATCCGGATGAGGGTCGAAGCGGTCGACGGCGTGGCGGGCGTACAGGTCAACCTGGTGTTCGAACCGGAATGGCATCGCGACATGATGAGCGAAGAAGCCAAACTGGAACTGGGATTACTGTAAAAAAAAACGGACAGCGAATGAATCCTCCGGGCAAAAACATCTATTTCACTGCCGACGCGCATCTGGGCAACCGCTACGCTGCCGACCCGCAGGCTGCGGAAAAGAAACTGGTACGCTGGCTCGACAGCATCCGGGACGATGCCGGCGCCGTTTATTTTCTGGGGGATATGTTCGATTACTGGTATGAATACAAATACGTTGTGCCGCGCGGGCATGTCCGTTTCCTCGGCAAGCTGGCCGAACTGGCCGACCGGGGCGTCGAAATCCACCTGTTTATCGGGAATCACGACATCTGGATGTTCGATTATCTGCCGCGGGAAATCGGCGCCCGCATTCATCAGGGGCCGTTGACGGTCGACCTGCTGGGCAAGCGTTTTTACCTGGCGCACGGCGACGAAGTCGGGCGGCGTCCCCTGATGTTCCGCTTCCTGCAGGCGATGTTCCGCAACAAAGTTTGCCAGTTCTTCTACGCCGGCATCCACCCGCGCTGGACATTCGGTTTTGCCCGGGGATGGTCGCTCAGCAGTCGCAAAACCGGCATGGAGAAAAGGCGGCAGACAGCGTCAAACAGGCAGGTCGCCGCTCTGACGGATTTCGCGGAAACTCACGCCCGGACGCATCCCGACATCCGCTTTTTCATCTTCGGTCACCTGCATATTCTGCTCGACCGGGAGTTGACCGCTACCTCCCGCCTGCTTTTCGCCGGCGACTGGATGCAATACTTTTCCTATATCCGCTGGGACGGCGACCGGTTGACGCTAAACCGGTTTGAAGAATAAAACGACCGGCGACCCTGAACAGTTTCCCTTTACCCGCCCGATTCATTATAGAGTCAGGCATTCCTTTCATGTCTTTGGACGAAAAAATCATGAAAGAGACATTTTCTATCTCTTTCATGATCAATCCCATAAATCGGTTGTTTTTTTCCCTCTCTACCGACTCGAGCGTCATCTCTCCTGACTCCGGTTCGGCTTCTACTGAGGCGGAGACCGTCTCTTCCGGGTTTTTTACGCGATCTCTCCCGAACCCGTTTT
>JAISEZ010000167.1 GCA_031263835.1 Tannerella sp. | reverse complement strand
AGCAACAGGACAAGTGCCATAATACCTGCAGGCGGAAGCCTTTGAAATAGCGAGGCGCAGTTTTGCCACTTCGCCGCGAAGTTTCCTGATTTCGATAGAAACGTCTTCATACATCGTTTTATAAGTGTCGTGCACCTCTTTCGCCGTTCGCAGGTGCCGCAGCGTCCGCGAGGTCAGCCATACCGCCACCGAACCGAGTCCGCCGGCGGGAACCAGCCATTCCAGCAAATGCTGTATCCATTCCATCACCGATCATTAACCATTAACCATTAACCGTTAATCGGTCAGTTTGGTTTGCAGCCCGAAGCCGGCCTCGACATCGTCCATCACTGCCGGCTCGCCGTTCTCAACCCGCGACATTGCCGCAACGATCCGGATGTAATCCCTGCCGCTTTTCGCCGTCAGAACCGTATCCCGCCGCACGCCCGACCACGTCTCGACATGCCGGATATAGTCCTCCGTTCTGTTCCCGTCCTCCGGCGGCGCCCATGCCGAAACAATTTTTTCGACCGTGTTCCTTCCGCGTGTCAGGTACGTTCCCAGCGTCACGAATGCGGCCCGGTAGCCGCAAGCCATCGTTTTGAACTGCTTGAAAGCCCTGTCTTTCGACGGGACGGTTTCACCCTGAAACACATCCTTATTATGTCGGATGTTCAGCGGGTTGTTATTGTCTAAACCTCTTGCCATATCACTGTAACTTTGAATCTTTGAATCTTCGAACTGTTGAATCAATCCTTCCGGAAGGCCCCGCACCCCCGCCGGAGCGGGGGATTGGAGCGTCATGAAGAAAGAACCAAGTATTAATATCAGTATGAAAAGCCTCTTATTCCTCCTGTGCCGGCGTCTGTGAAGGGAAGGAATATTCGTCGACCTCTTTGCCCTTAAGGGTTTTATCCCTGGCCGCTTCCGACGTCGCCCAAAACCTCCCGTCCGTTGAACCCCAGACCTTCTGTACGCCATATTGTGTCGCCAGCCGCTTCGCCGTATCACGGTGTTGCGGCGGTGCAGCCGCTGCCGTTTCTTTCTTTGCCATATCCGTTACATTTACATGAATTACACAAAATCATTAGCTTACTGCCGACTGCACAATCGCCAGCAAGCCCTTTCCGTCGGCGCGCATCGGCCTGCCGCCGGCGCGCACGAGGAACGAATAGATATCCCCGTACCACATCGGGTCGCCCTCTTTCTCGAACGCCTTTACCTCGCCCAGGGCGCGGCAAACGCTGTCCACATGCCATACCAGTGCGCCGGCATTATCCGTAGCGACGCCGGCCGCGCTCCACTCTTTGGCCGTGCCCGCAGTCGCATAGCGAAGCGCTCTGGAACGCACCATAATATTAAATGTGAACAGCTTGCCGACAACGCCGCTGGCCGTGTTCACGCCCGCGTGGAACGCCTGCGATTCGTTGGCCGTCAAATCGGCCAGCAGCCGGGAATACATGACGGCATCCAGTAAAATGTACCGGTTCTCCTGCGGCACGTCGTCGCTGTTAAACTTCGTCATTGCTGCCAGAATGTCCTCCTTCCTTAAACCCAGCCGGCTGCCCGTAGCCGACGGCAGATAGGCCGCGGCGCCGGTACCCGATGTGGGTATGGCCGCAGTCGGAGACCAGTAGAACAGGAACGCATTCGATACCGCTTCCTGAAGCGACGCCTTATCCATCTTCAGTACGGATTCCCGCTTGTTGTAGGACAGTTCTACCGTGTCCGCATGTGGAATATAAATCGGGTCGGTAGTAAACTCATCCAGGTCAAACGTCAGTTCCGAATCCGTTCGCGTACCCGCCGTCGCCGGTTTGGTCACGCGGTTTTTCACCGTATTCGACGGCGTGCCCGCGTTGGGAATATGAACCGTCCTGCCGGCATCCACGAACATGTCCGCCGAATAGGCCTTCGACAGAAAGCCGTTGTCTGCAAACAGCCCTTCTATGATATGATTCATCCAGATTTCCTTCTGGATGGCCATGCCCAGCGCGCCCTGCGGCAAACCGGCGCCCAGCGCGCCCAGCAGCGCCCCGGCGCCATACACCGCACAGGCGTTGAAGCCCGTGGCCGTCACCAGCACGGAGCATACCAGCACATTAAATAACAGTGCGGTAACTCCCGCAAAAAATTTCTTTCTCATCTTTCGATTTTTAATAATTAAACTTTCGATTTTCAGCCTTTCAGCCTTTCAGTTCCACGCCGAAACGCCCTTTGAACTTCGCGGCATAGACCTCCGGATAATGATCCTTCAGTTCGGTCAGCTTTTCAGCCCTGTCCAGTTCGTCCCAGGACATCTTTTCCATGTCCGCCAGCGCCGGCGAACCGGCGACGCGCGCCTGTTCAATCCGTCCCGCCACGCTCTGACGTGCCGGAACAGCCTCCAGCGCCGTCTTCGCACTCTCAAAATCGCTGTCAAACAGCTTCAGGTACGAATCTTTCGCCTTCGCGTCGATCCGCCCGTCCTTCACGGCTGCATCCACCAGGGATACAGCCTCTTCCTTTTTCGCCTTCTGACCGTCCGCATTGATTTTGTCGATACGGCCCTTCAGCGTCACATTCTCCGCCTTCAGCCGGTCACGATCGCCGATCAAAGTGCGCACGGCAGATGCCACGTCGTTTTCCGTCGACGTGTCCGCCAGATTTAAAATGCCTGCCAGTAACTTCATGTCATCTGAATTAAAATTATGTCTGTCAAATAATTGAATTATGTTTTTTCCGTCTTTCATATTGACCGGTTTGCCCTTCCGGTCATAGAACGCCAGCGCATTGTGATTCGCGCCGATCGAAACGACGGACGCCTCACGGACTTTCCACCGCATGACCGTCACGCCCGTCTGGCCCGGATACCGCAACTCAACCGCGTCCGACACTTCCTCCGGCGGCCACGCGCCTATGGAGGCGGCCCGGATGAACCCGTCTTCCACCTTGCCGGCTACCTGGGCCGCACGCGGGTCTTTCATGTCAAACACCGCGTCGGCCAGTATCCTGCCGTCCTCCACGCGGACATTTTCCCAGCGGCCGATCGGAAGGTTCCAGTCGTTATGATCAAGCAGCATGACGGGATTCCTGCGGAATTCGGTCAGGTCTGCGCCACTGGTCAGCATCCGGAAACCGTAGGTGTTGACCGTTTCATCATGTAAAACAAACGTTTTTGCCATTACTGAAATTTTGCCGCAAATGTCCGTCGGGAAATCAAAATCTCCAAAAAAGTGTGCGACGGTCGCACTGATCAGTGCGACCGTCGCACACTTTTTTCTTTTTTTTGCCGTCGCAGAGTAGTTTTGCCGAAAATTTTTCGTATATGAGCGAATTCAAAAAGGCGAGGGAACAGAAGAAGGAGCTGGCAAAGCTGCTGTTCCTGCACGAAGCGTTAACGCAAAAGGAAATTGCCGCGCGGGTCGGCGTGTCCGAAGTCACCCTGTCCAAATGGGTCAATGCGGAACAGTGGGAATCCTACAGGGTATCCATTACAATGACCAAAGAAGAGCAGTTGAGAAATCTCTACCGCCAGCTGGCGGAGATCAACAGCGCCATTCTCCTGAAGGAGGAGGGCAAACGCTTTGCCGGTAAAGCCGAAGCCGACACCATCACGCGACTGACCAATGCCATTGAAAAAATGGAAGGCGACACCGGCATCTCCAATATCGTCGCCATCAGCAAAAAATTTCTGTCATGGGTGCGAAAGTTCGATCTGGCCAAAGCGCAGGAGATCGCACCCCTTTTCGACGCATTCATTAAGGATAGCATGAAATGAAAAGGCTGAGTGTGGATGACAGGCAGGCGGTCAGGGACTGGGGAGAGTTTTATCCCGGCCTGATGAACGCCGTTGCCGTGGACGATACCGAAAGCCGTGCCGACCGCATGAAGCGTATCGCCCGCCTCGAATCGCATCCGGAAGAGTGGTTCAGATACTACTTTGCGAGCTGGGCCACCTGCGAACCGGCCGATTTTCACAGACGGGCCACCCGGCGACTGCTGGAGCATGAACGCTGGTATGAAGTACGCGCCTGGTCGCGCGAACTCGCCAAGTCCGTGCGTTCCATGTTCGAAATCCTCTATCTGGCCATGACCGGGAAAATTCATAATGTCCTGCTGGTCTCCAGTTCCCAGAAGAATGCCGAACGTCTGCTGTCCCCTTTCATGGAGGAACTCGAAAGCAATCCGCGCATCAGCAACGACTACGGAGTGCAGCCCAGACTCGGAAGCTGGGAAGCGGGCGAGTTCACCACCTCCGGAGGCTGTTCCTTCCGTGCCATCGGTGCGGGACAGTCGCCCCGCGGTACCCGGAACAGAAGCTTCCGGGCGGACTTTATTCTGGTGGATGACATCGACACCGACGAAGAGTGCCGGAACCCCGACCGCATCACCGACAAATGGAAGTGGATTGAAGAGGCATTATTGCCGACGGTTTCCGTATCCGGAAGCTATCGCATACTTTTCAACGGCAACGTCATTGCAAAGTACTGCTGCATCACGTGCGCTATGGAAAAAGCCATGCGTGTCGACACAGTCAATATTCGCGACAAAAACGGCAACTCAATCTGGCCGCAGAAAAACAGCGAAGAAGATATCGAATGTTTTTTCTCGATGTTCACCACCGCCGCGATACAGAAGGAGTTCTATAACAATCCACTCACGGCGGGGGATGTATTCAGGGAGTTTACTTACTCCAAAATACCGCCGCTGAACAGATTCCGGTTCCTGGTCAACTACGGCGATCCCGCGCCCTCCAATTCAAAAAACGCAAAGGGATCATACAAGGCGCTTTTCCTTGTGGGCCTTTGCGAGGGGAAATACTATATCATCACCGGCTTTCTGGATCATGTGACGAACGCCGAGTTTGTGGACTGGTATTATCATACCCGCGACTTCGTCAAGGATAGAACGCAGATATATAACTATATTGAGAATAACAAGCTGCAGGATCCCTTTTATGAGCAGGTATTTATCCCGCTCTTTGTGGAGGGGGCAAAAACGCGGGGGATGATCGGTATTATTCCCGACGCGCGTGCGAAACCCGACAAGTTTTCGCGTATCGAGGGCAACCTCGAACCCCTGAACCGCCTCGGCAAACTCGTTATCAACGAGGCGGAAAGGGATAACCCGCACATGCTGCGTCTCGTCGAACAGTTCATGCTCCTGAACGCGCAGATGAAAGCCCCTGCCGATGGCCCGGACTGCATCGAGGGCGCCGTATGGATCATCAATCAAAAACTGTCCCAACTCTCGCCCGACTCCATCAAAATCGGCGAACGGAAACAGCATGGCAAACGATTTTAACATATTAATTATGAAGAAAATAAAAGACTTTTTCACCCAACTGTACCTCTGCTTTCGCGGACGGCCCGGCGCTTTGCGCCGGGCCGTCCGCAGGGCGAAGCGCCTGCACCGGAAAACCGGGCGGCGTTACCGCGTATTCTTTTTCGGATACCGCTACCGCGTATGGAGCCGTGTCGACATTCGCCGGCGGATTAAATCCGGCCTTTTCAAATCCGGTCTGAAAGCGGGAAAGGATTTTGACCTGATCTGTTTTTTCGACACGAACGAAATTGAGCCGGAAATATTAATCACCAATCATTAATCACTAATCACTGACGAAATGTTTCTGACAGTTGAAGAACTGAAAACCCACCTGTATGGCGAAAGCATACAGGCCATCAGCGGCGATGACGGCACCGTTCTCACCGCCGCAATTGACGGCGCCGTTCAGGAGGCGAGGGGCTATCTTGCCGCCTTCGACCGCGACGCCGTATTCGGCGCCCGGAACGGCGAACGCAATGCGCTGCTGCTGATTTTCGTAAAGGATATAGCCGTCTGGCACTACATCAACCTGTGCAGCGCCGGCACGGAACTGCGCCTGCGCCAGGATCGCTACGAACGCGCCGTCGCCTGGCTGAAAGCCGTCCAGAAGGGCGAAGTTACGCCCGACCTCCCCGCCGCCATCGACGATGACGGGAAAAATCCCAATGCAATAATTATCTATGGCAGCAATCCCAAACGCGAACAGCATTTCTAATAATTCACAATTCATAATTAACTGACGTGGCAGTAACCGTAAAGAAAACGCCCGCAAAGGGCAAAACAGTCCTGAACCAGATTATTATCAAGGCGCCGAATCGAAAAGTAAACGACGTCGGAACCTGGCGCAACGCCATCCGATCTGCCGACACCGGACGCCCGCGTGAACTTTTCGACCTGTTCGACGACCTCCTGCTCGACGGATACCTCTGGGATGCGTACAACAAACGCATCATGGCCGTTACCAATTCCGACCTTATTTTCCGCGACGGCAAAGGGGAACAGATACCGGAAATGGCCGGCCTGATGGACACCGGGGCATTCGAAGACCTGCTGGCGGCTATTTTGAAGGCACGCTTCTGGGGGCGTTCCGGCGTCGAGCTCGACCTGACGGACGGCCTGGCCGTACACGAGCTGCCCGTCAAGCACATCAACCTCGACAGGCAGATCATTCTCCTCAACGAAACCGACGACACGGGCATACCTTACGAAAAAGACGATCACCTGATCATACTCGGCGGGAAACACGATTTCGGCGTCTTTATCCGAACCGCGCCGCTTGTGATCTGGAAACGCGGCGGGTTCGGAGACTATGCGCAGTGGTTGGAAATCTTCGGCATGCCGCAACGCATCGGCAAGTACAACGCCTATGATCCCGAAAGCCGGAAACAGCTTGAATTTGCGCTCGAAAATGCCGGCGCCGCACCTTACGTGATTATCCCGAACGAAACCGACGTTCAAACGGTAGAGAACACCGGTAACGGATTCTCCGGACACTCCTACGACCAGTTCCGGAAATCCTGCAACGAGGAAATTCTCATCACGGTGCTGGGGCAGACCCTGACCACCGTGCAGGGCGACAGGGGAGCGCGCTCGCTGGGCGACGTTCACAGGCAGGTCGAGCAGGGAATAAACATGTCCGACATGCGTTTCGTGCAGCGCATTCTCAATTCCCGCGTCCG
>JAISEZ010000168.1 GCA_031263835.1 Tannerella sp. | reverse complement strand
ATCGACAGCCTGCTCGAACGGCTGAAGGAAGAACGGGTCAGGAGAATCATCGAACCGATTGTCATTGGCGAATTTGATTTCGATACCCTGTCCGACGACTTCCAGTACGTCAAGGATCTGGGATTAATTTCCGATACTCCGGAACGGTTAGGCCCGTCCAACCCCATTTATGCCGAAGTTATCGCCCGCACATTAACCGACAGCATGCAGCAGCAACTGTTGCGGGACAACAAAGAATATCAGTTGCCCCGCTACCTGAAGGACGGACACATTGATATGGACTTCCTGATGCGCGACTTCCAGCAGTTCTGGCGTGAAAACAGCGCCATCTGGGAAGAACGTTTCGACTATAAGGAAGCCGCCCCTCACCTGATTCTGATGGCCTTCCTGCAGCGCGTCGTCAACGGTGGCGGTCAAATCATCCGCGATATGGGCGCAGGAACCGGACGTCTTGACCTGTGCCTTGTTTACGAAAGACAGAAATATCCGATAGAACTCAAACTGTGGCGCGGCGAGAAATCGCTGGAAAAAGGCATCGAACAAACCCTGCGTTACATGGACATATATGGTGTCACCGAAGGCTGGCTCGCCCTTTTCGACCGGACACCCCAAACCCCGTGGGATAAAAAAATCTACATGGACAGGAAAACAGTCGACGGAAAAACAGTCACAATCGCAGGCCTGTAACCTTATGTATTTGCTGAAAAACAGAATTAACTTGTACGAAAAAAATCAAGAATATGAAATACTTCAACACGGCAGGCCCCTGCAACAGAGCAGAACATTACATGATAGAAGCGTCTACGCGTCTGAAAGGCGTGGAGCAGCTAATTGACATGAAACAGTATTTTGTGATTCATGCAGCGCGTCAGAGCGGCAAAACGACGTATCTGAAAGATTTGGCTGAACGACTGAATGTCGACGGGCGGTATTATACGTTATACTGTTCGCTGGAATCCATGCAGGGCATAACCAACCCGAAGGAGGGAATCCCGTCCGTCATACACTGCTTGAAACTGGCAGTAAAATATGCACGCCTCCCGAACCCGGAACGGTTTGCTGAAAACGTAGATTATGATGATTACGCCAATATGTTAAAAGCTTCCCTGACTGATTACTGCATGTTATCGGATAAGCCCCTGGTCATCCTGTTTGACGAAGCGGACTGCCTGAGCGAAGGAACATTAATCACCTTTCTCCGGCAGTTGCGAAGTGGCTACAATGACCGGAGTACGATACCCTTCGTGCATTCCGTCGCTCTGGTCGGCATGCGCAACATCCGCGACTACAAGGCGCAGGTACGCCCCGAAAGCCAGTCGCTGGGTTCCGCCAGTCCGTTTAATATCGTGACCAAAACCTATACCCTGAAAAACTTCACAAAAGAAGAAATCCGCCAACTCTATCAACAGCACACCGATGAAACGGGACAGATCTTCAAGGAAGACGCCGTTGAACTGGTCTGGCAACAGACGCAGGGACAGCCCTGGCTGGTGAACGCCGTTGCCCGCGAAGTGATTGTCGAGATGCTGCACTCCGACTATACGCAGCCGGTCACCGCCGAACGGGTTGCAGAAGCCGTCCAAACTATCATCCTGCGCCGGGACACGCATATCGACAGCCTGCTCGAACGGCTGAAAGAAGAACGTGTACGCAAGGTGATCGAACCGATAATCACCGGTGAAACGTTTTCCGGCCGAATGTCCGACGAGTTCCAGTATGTCGTGGATTTGGGCCTGATTACCAATACAAAGGAACGGTTAGGCCCGGCCAACCCCATTTATGCTGAAGTCATCGCCCGTACTTTGACCGGCGATGTACAGGACGAGTTGACGCAAAACAGTAACACCCATCAAATACCTTATTACCTGAAAAACGGGCGTATCGACATGGATTTCCTGATGCGCGACTTCCAGCAGTTCTGGCGCGAGAACAGCGCCATCTGGGGAGAACGTTTCGATTATAAGGAAGCCGCTCCGCACCTGATCCTGATGGCTTTCCTGCAGCGCGTCATCAACGGTGGCGGTCAGATTATCCGCGATATGGGCGCAGGAACCGGACGCCTCGACCTGTGCCTGGTTTACGAAAGACAGAAATATCCGGTAGAACTCAAGCTGTGGCGCGGCGAAAAGTCGCTGGAAAAAGGCATTGAACAAACCCTGCGTTACATGGACATATACGGCGTCACCAAAGGCTGGCTCGCTCTTTTCAACCGGACGCCCGAACTTTCATGGGAGGAGAAAATCTACATGAACAGGCAGACTGTCGATGGGAAAACCGTTACGGTCGTGGGACTGTAACGGTATCCGGTGATTTCAAATTTTCCTGTATTTGCAACAGCCCGGCAGGGCGTTGTATACATCGTCGGCAGCTTTGTCCGATTCCGTGTCGTGACCGGCTTTGGCGATCGCTTCACTGATAGATTTCAGGGACGTTTTGCCGGTGTCGAAATGCAAATGCAGCTGCTGTTTTTCCAGGCTCCATTCGGCTGTCGATACGCCTTCGATGTCTTTTGCCGCCTTTTCGATTCGCGTCTTACACATGCCGCAACTGCCGTTTACGGTCAGCATGGCGTGCGAAACTTCGCTTTTCGTCCCGACTGTGTTACTCTCCGCCTTTCCGTTCGACGCGGAATTTTTGTTTGATGCGGAATTTGAGCATGCGCTCACGGCAAGTGTCATGGCAACCGCCGCAAATAAATGTATTATCCGTTTCATACTTAAATCATTTTTAAATGAAAGCCCAAATATACAGGAAAAATTTGAATGATTACGATGAATGTTTATAACTTCTGCTGTTTTTGTTTCAATTTTAAGTACAAATCCGTTTACTTTGTCCCCGTTATGAACGAAACGGTTTTAGAAAAATTGAAAGTGCTGGCGGAATCGGCAAAGTACGACGTCTCGTGCGCTACGGGCGGAACTGTACGCAGGAATCTGTCCGGTGGAATCGGTAACACCGTCGGAGGAATGGGAATCTGCCACAGTTTTACGGAAGACGGCCGGTGCGTTTCGTTACTCAAAATCATGCTTACGAATCACTGTATTTATGATTGCGCTTACTGCATCAACCGGAAAAGCAATGACCTGAAACGGACGACATTCAGCGTAAGCGAATTAGTAGAACTGACAATCGAATTTTATCGCCGGAATTATATCGAAGGACTGTTTCTCAGTTCCGGGGTGGTTCGTAATCCGGATTATACCATGGAGCGCATGGTCCGGGTAGTGAAAGACCTGCGCACGCTACACCGTTTCAACGGATACATACACTTGAAAAGCATTCCCGGATGCAGTCGGGAACTAATCAATGAAGGCGGACTTTACGCCGACCGTATGAGCGTTAATCTGGAGATACCGACAGAGCCAAACCTGAAACTGCTTGCGCCGGATAAAGATTTCCAGCGTGTTTTCACGCCTATGCGGTATATCCAGCAGGGAATGCTGCAAAGTCTTGAAGATCGCCGCAAGCTCCTGCATGCCCCCCGTTTTGTTCCGGCGGGACAAAGCACACAGATGATTGTCGGGGCAACGCCCGAATCCGATAAAGACATCCTGTACATATCGTCGGCGCTGTATAAACGTCCAAGTATGAAGCGCGTGTATTATTCGGGCTTTATACCGGTCAATTCATACGACAAACGCCTGCCGGTCGTCAGACAGGCGCCGCTTGTACGCGAAAACAGGCTGTACCAGGCAGACTGGCTAATGCGTTTTTACCAGTTCCGGGCCGATGAAATCGTTGATGACCGATTTCCGAACCTCGACCTTGAGATTGATCCCAAATTAGCCTGGGCGCTACGACATCCGGAACAGTTCCCGGTAGACGTCAATACGGCCGATTATCAGATGATCCTCCGGGTGCCGGGTATTGGCGTCAAATCCGCCAGGCTAATTCTTTCCGCGCGAAAATTCGGGCAACTGACATCCGGTCAGCTGAAAAAAATCGGTATCGTGATGAAAAAAGCGAAATACTTTATTACCTGCCGTGAACTGGCGATGAGCCATACCGTAAATGAAGCAACCCCCGAATATGTACGCAAAATGCTGACCGAACCGAAAAAAAAGAAGATGATACACGACGAACGGCAATTATCAATCATATTCCCGGAATAGTCCCATGTACCGCTTCAATTTTTAACACCACATGACCGTATTTTTGTACGATAAGACCTTTGACGGACTGTTGAGCGCCGTTTTTGACGCATACAGCCTGAAATTATTCCCTGATAAACTGCTTCAGGCCGGGAATGTCATTCCCCTGTTTACCGGCACGCCCCATACGGTCGCTACGGAAGAAGAACACGCCGGGCGCGTATGGCAGGCGCTCCGGCAGAAAGTCCGGGAAAACGTCTGCAATATGCTGATCCACGTCTGGCTGTCGGAACTGGAAGGAAGCGATGATTTACTGTTTCGCTATATCTGCAAAACGTTTGCCGCCACCCGGAAAATCGAAACCAACTTCGGCGATGCCGATATCCTCAAAGTAGAGCAGATTGCCCGCAAGGTAAGCCACGAAGCGCAATACATCCGGCAATTCGTCCGTTTCCAGAAAGCGGCCGACAATATCTTTTTCGCTCCCGTCAAGCCGGTCTATAATGCATTGCCTTTAGCCATCAGCCACTTCACCGACCGCTT
>JAISEZ010000147.1 GCA_031263835.1 Tannerella sp. | reverse complement strand
GCATTCATCGCTATGGATATGATTCCCCTGACGGGGAATAAGAGACCGGCGGTATACATGTTTTTCTATTGATATGATTTCCCTGACGGGAAATGCAGGGCGTTGCCGCTGGGCGGGGAGATGCCGGTCAGAACCGGGATTTATGGGATTATATGATTTTCATGATGGGTCACGGATGGCCGGCGGCTGCCTCGCTAACCGTCCCTGCGAGCGCAGCGAAGCAGTCCGGAAACTTCGCGGCTGGCCGGTGGCCGCCTGTCTCGTGTCGCTACCCGAGGGCTGAAAGCCCGGTATATCCCAGCCCAGCGGCAACGCCCTGGGTATGGAATGACGCGCACATCGCCCTGCGCCCAGAAAGGGCCGCATACCATCCGTCACAATCCAATTGAATAAAAACGGGGTTGTGAAAATGGATATGCTGCCCTTGCAGGGCGCAGGGCGATGTGCACGTCATTCCATACCCCAAGGCGTTGCCATTGGGCTGGGTTATGCCGGGCTTTCAGCCCTGGGATTGGCGGGGCGGCTACCGTTCAGCCGCAATCCATCATATTAATCATCATTAATCCCATAAATCCCGGTTCAGACTTTCTGCACACTGCCTATTTCTTATTCATCCAGTTTTCGATTTTGATACCCTGGAAGTTCTTGAAATGTTTGACATTGTCGGTGACCAGGATGAGGTCGCGGGCGATGGCCGATGAGCCTATAATCAAATCGAACTCGTCGTTCAAAGGCATACCGGCACGTTTGAAGCGGACTTTCTCCCCGGCATACACCCCGGCACAATCCACAATCGGCAGGGCGGTCAAACCTTCCAGAAATGTGTCGACGGCGGCATGGTGTTTCGCCGGATGAGCGCTGTTGGCCGCACCGTAATACAGTTCCAGCGCCGTCACTTCCGAAATGCAGCACGCCGTTCGCCACTGTTCGCCGGCGTAATCCCTGAGATTCAGTTTTCCCCGAAGGTGGAAAACACAGATATTCGTGTCCAGCAGGTAACGTGTCATAAGCGCAGCGCCCTGTTTCTGAATTTCCTGCCTGCGCGGATTTCCCGGCAAATCGCCCCGGTCGAGGGTTCCATATCCGCCCATGCCCCGAAAGAGGGGTCGGCGCCGGAAGTATCCGTTGCCGGTTCGCTCAGCGGCAGGACGGTGATTTCAAGTTGCCTCCCCACATACCGGTCGGGTATCGACAGGCTGACCCGGTTGGTATCGGGTGTAAAAACCGTTCGTATCATATGCTTACTAATTATGTGGCAAATATACACCTTTTTTCCCGACAGTCACCACTGGCAGAACCGGGATTATACTTTGCGCGGCATGGTTTTGTGTATGGATATAAAATTCAAAGATTCAATCATTCAAAGATTCAAGGGTTTCCGGCGGGAATGACTGTTGGGGTCAATGCACAAAACCATGCCGCGTGCAGTATAAAACCGGTCACTGCTTTTCCATCCGTACCAGTATCCGGAACACCTTGCCCGGGTCGGACTGCCATTTTTCCAGTGCGGCCTGCGCCTGTTCGGGGGGGTAGATGCCGCTAATCAGGGTGTCAACGGGACAGGCGCCTTTTTTCAGGTATTCCATCACCGCACGGAAATCCTCGGGCAGGGCATTGCGCGAACCGCGGATGTCGATTTCCTTCTGCACAAAAAGTTTTGTCTCGAAGGCGATGTCCGCCTTGGCATAACCGATGCACACTACGCGGCCGGTAAACGCGACTTCGTTCACAGCCATCTGATAGGTGGCCGGCGCTCCCACGGCTTCGATGACGACGTCCGGGCCGGACTGATTGGTGAGGTCCTGCAGACGGGCGTGCACGCTGTCCGTTCCGGAATGGAGGGTATGCGTTGCTCCCAGCTGTCTGGCCAGCGCCAGCTTTGCGTCGTCCACGTCCACGGCGATGACCTTCGCGCCGCGAATGACCGAACGAATCAGCGCGCCCAGCCCAATCATGCCGCAGCCGATGACCATCACCGTATCCGAATCGGTGACCTGCGCCCTGGATACGGCATGAAATCCTACGCTCAGCGGTTCCACCAGCGCAAAGGCTTCCTTCGACAGGCGACCGTCTTCGTCCGGAATGATTTTTTCCCAGGGAACGGTCATCCATTCCGACATGGCGCCATCGCGCTGTACGCCCAGCGTGCGGTTGAACCGGCAGGCGTTGGGGCGGCTGTTCCGGCACGAGGAACAGCGCCCGCAGGCCGTGTAGGGATTGACGGTGCACAACATGCCGGGCTGAATGTGTCCGGGGACGCCTTCCGACGTTCGGACTATTTCCGCACTGATTTCGTGTCCCGGAACGACCGGCAACCGTACCATCGGGTTTTTCCCCAGAAAGGTGTTCAGGTCGGAGCCGCAAAACCCGACATAATTTATCTTCACCAACACTTCTCCCTGCCCGGGTTCAGGGACGGGAAGCTCAACGGTCTTCACCTCTCCGGGTTGAATGATTTGTACTGCTTGCATAATTGTTTGAATGAGCAGTTAGTAGTCAGTAGTTAGTAGTTAGTAGGGGGCAGCCGGCGGGAAAGCCGTACATCCGTATCCATTCTACTAACTACTAACTACTGACTACTAACTACCGATTATTTATTCCGACATGTTTTTGATGTAGGGTAAATCCGTCAGGTCGCCGAAACGGTAGAAGCGTTTCGCGTTTTCGCCGAGGAAGAGGGCTTTCTCGTCTCCGGTGAGCAGCGTGGACTTCAGCACGAAATCGTATGACATGCGGTAGGTAATCGCCGTGACGGTGCGCGGATAGTCCGAACCCCACATCAGCTTTTCCATCCCCGCCAGCGAAGCGGCTTCCCGGATGGCGCGGACGGCTCCGGCGAACGGGTAAAACTCGTCGTTGAACAGCCAGGTGATGCCGCCCGATTCAATCCTCACGTTCGGATGGCGCGCCAGCCGGATTTGCGCCTGCCAGCCGGGACGGGTGACCATCCCGAAGTGTCCGATGGCAATTCGCAGGCGCGGACATTCGGAAATGATTTCCTCCATTTCCGCCACCTGTGTTTCTCCCGGCGCCAGGTCTACGGAGAAGAAGAGGTCGTTTTCCTCCATGAACCTGAACATTTGCATCATTTCGTCGCCGGTGAGGTACACTCTTCCGTCGGGCAGCAGCAGGCGTTCGGCAGGGAGCTTGATTCCCCGAAAGCCTCTGGCGGCCAGTTCCCGGGCTTCTGCCAGGTAGCCGGGCCTGCGGGCGTCGACCATGCCGCAGCACAGGAAACGTGCGGGATATTTCCGCTCTACCTCCTGCAGGTAATCGTTTTGCAGGCCGTCGATATACTCCTGGGTAATCACGGCGGCCGATACCTGCGCGTAATCCATGTTGGAGAGAAATATCTCCGCCGTATTGCGCCCGTCGATGATAAACGGCGGCAGCATCTGACGTATTTCGCCCATGAACAGCGATTTCCCGTTGTCGAGCGTCCGTATCTTCATTCCGTTCACCTCCGTGTCCTGACGAAGCCAGAGGTGAGCATGTGCATCAATAATCTTCATACAATATCACTCTAATGAGCCAATGTGGAAATGAGAGAATGAGCAAATGAATTGTCTCATTGTCTCATTCTCTCATTTGCTCATTTAACTGTTTAACCATGTATCCCGGAAGCGCGGTTCAAGGATGGCCTGCACTTCGCGCAGCAACTCCCCGTCAAGCGGCTCCCCGGCCCAGCGGATATTGTTCAGCACGGCTTCGGGACGGGTGGTGCTGAACAGCGTGGTGGCAATGCGCGCATTGTCTGTCGCGTATTTCACCGCCAGCTGCTCGATGGATTTGCCTTTTGATTTGCAGTAGTCCGCCGCCTTTTTACAGACTTTCTTCAACGGCGCGGGTGCGGGATGCCAGTCGGGTGCGCCCCGTTCCGTCAGCAGCCCCATCGAAAAGGGAGAGGCATTGATTACACCGACGCCTTTTTCCTCAAAATAATCCAGCCAGTCCGTCAGGGCGTCGTCGTTCAGGCAGTAGTGACAGAACGAAAGGACGCTTTCGACCGTCCCGGCGGGAACGTGGTCGATGACGTATCCGAAATGCCGCAGGGTGAGGTTCGTAATCCCCACGTGTCCGGCAATCCCCTTTTCGCGCAGTTCGACCAGCGCCGGCAGGGTTTCGCTGCAAACCTGTTCAAGGTCGGCAAATTCGATGTCGTGCACGTTAATCAAATCGACATAATCGACATGCAGGCGTTCCATGCTTTCGTACACGCTTGCCGTCGCCCTCGCCCCCGAATAATCCCAGCAGTTCACGCCGTCGCGGCCGTAGCGCCCGACTTTGGTTGAAAGGTAATACCGTTTCCGGTCAATGCCTTTCAGCGCTTTGCCCAGCACGGTTTCGGCTTTCAAATGACCGTAATAGGGCGACACGTCTATGAAATTGATGCCGTTCTCGACCGCCGCATAGACGGCGCGTATCCCCTCTTCTTCCTTCAGCGAATGAAACACGCCGCCCAGCGAAGAGGCTCCCAGGCTGATGGCCGATAAAGCCATTCCCGTCTTTCCAAGTTCTCTGTATATCATGATACACCTGTTATTTTCCTGCAAAAGTAGCGTTTTCCCGCGAGCGGGCTTAGAAATATTCATGCAATATATACTCTGATATCGACATTAATCCGTACTTTTGGAAACCGTAAAAACAGAGGAAGGGAAATGAAGGAAAAAGAAACTGCGGAGTTTATTCTGCTGAACGTCGGGTATGCCGTCCATCAGGCCGACTGGAACTACAAGCGCGTGAACAGCCCTTTTGCGCGGATTTACCTGGTGGAGGAAGGGAAGGCGAGGCTTCGCGTGAAAGACGGCGTGCACGAACTGACGCCGTCGCACCTGTACCTGATTCCGCCCTTTACGCTGCACAGCTACGAGTGCGACGACCATTACGCCCTGTATTACATTCATGTTTACGAGCATCCGCTTTCCGTCCGGCGGCTGCTGGAGGATTACCACTTCCCGGTCGAGTGCGAAGCCGGTTCGCTGGACGCCCTGCTGGTGCGGCGGCTGCTGGAAATCAATCCCGGCAGAGACCTGAAACAGTATGACCCGTCCGATTACGACAATTCTTCCACGCTGATGAAAAACCTCACGCTTCATCTGCGCACGCCGGCTTACGTGATGTTCGAGACAGAAGGAATCCTGTTCCAGCTCTTTTCCCGCTTCTTCAGACAGGCTTCGCCGAAGTACCGCGTCACCGACCGCATCCGGAAAACGCTGCATTACATCCGTGAAAATATTGACCGTCCCATCCGTATCGACGAGCTGACGGACATCTGCTGCCTGTCCAAAGACCACTTCATCCGGATGTTCAGGAGGGAGATGCACGCGACGCCCGTTCAGTACATCCACCAGAAGAAAATCGAAAAGGCGCAGCTGCTGATTCTGACGGGCAACAGGTCCATGCAGGACATTGCCCACGGCCTTTCTTTCGACAACGTGTCCTATTTCAACCGCCTGTTCAAGAGATATACGGGGACGACGCCGGTGAAATACAGGAAAACCGTCCTTATCCCTTTCACAGGTTGAAGGGGATTTCCCTTTTCAGGCTTTCGCAGAGGGAAATGAGCGTTTCGGTTTCGGTCACGCCGGGAATTTCCTGTATTTTCCCGTTCAGCAGTTCCATCAGGTGCTCATTGTCGCGGGCATACAGTTTAATCATCATGGAATAGGGGCCGGTGGTGAAGTTGATTTCCACAATTTCCTGTATTTTTTCCAGTTCCGGCACCACGTCCTTGTACATGGAACCCCGTTCCAGCTTTACGCCGATATAGGTGCAGGTGTTATAGCCCAGGACTTTGGGATTGATATGATATCCGGAACCCAGTATCACGTGCATGTCCATCAGTCGCTGTACCCGCTGGTGAATGGCGGCACGCGATACGCCGCAGGCTTCCGCCACTTCCTTGAAAGGCATTCGTGCATTTTTTGAAATGATACTCAGTATCTGCCGGTCTAATTTGTCGATTTTTTCCATTTAAATATGTGCATAGCTAAATCAGCAACCAAAAGTACAACCTTTTTTTGAATCTCCCGGCGTTTTGTGAAAAAATCAGGGAAGTTCA
>JAISEZ010000143.1 GCA_031263835.1 Tannerella sp. | reverse complement strand
CGCATCATGGCCAGCATCATGTGCAGCGTCATGTCCTGCTCATGCGCGTCGTGCACCAGCACATCCTCCGGCGTATAGCCGTCTTCGCCGACGGTCACCGCTTTCAGTTTCAGTCCGTCCAGCACAAGCCCCTTCTCCCGGTTCTGTCCGAACAGCATCTTCTCGCCGTGACGGAGCACGATGGTTTTCTCTGCGCGAAACGCCTTGTCGGTAATGATTTTGTGTATCCCGTCATTGAAGATTACACAGTTGTCCAGCACCTCCACTACGGATGTCCCTTTGTGGCGCGCGGCAGCGATAAAGGCTTCGGTCTGGTTGGCCAAATCCACGTCAATCGTCCGGGCGAAAAACCGGCCGCGTGCTCCCAGCGTCAGTTCCGCCGGAACGAACGGGTCTTCCACCGTACCGAACGGCGAACTTTTCGAAACAAATCCGCGGTCGGAAGTCGGGGAATACTGTCCCTTGGTCAGGCCGTATATTTTATTGTTCATCAGGACAATGTTCAGGTCAACGTTGCGCCGTACGGCATGAATAAAGTGATTGCCGCCAATGGCCAGACAGTCGCCGTCGCCCGTAATCAGCCAGACGCTCAGGTCGGGACGGGCCGTCTTCACGCCCGTGGCAATGGCTGCTCCGCGTCCGTGAATCGTATGAAATCCATACGTATTCATGTAATACGGCAAACGTGATGAACATCCGATACCGGAAATCACCGCCATCCGGTGAGGCGGGATGTTCAATTCGGCCATGGCCCTGTGCAGGCAGTTGAGGGTGGCGTAGTCGCCGCAGCCCGGGCACCAGCGTACATACTGGTCGCTTTTATAATCCTGGGCGGTATATTTGATGTCTGTATTCATATTTCAAGCCTCCATTATTTTTGTAAATTCTTCAACTAAACGGGATACGGCGAACGGCTGTCCCTTGACGCGATTGAACCGGCAGGGACAGAATCCGTCGATTTTGCTGCGCAGGTAACCGGCAAACTGGCCGCTGTTCTGTTCGGCGACCACCACTTTCCCGTACCTTCCCAGCGTCTCCGCCGTATTTTTCGGCAGCGGCTGGATGAACCGGAACACGGCTACCGCTACTTTTCTGCCCTGCTGCTGCATTATCTCCATCGCTTCGTACAGGTGGCCGGAAGTCCCTCCCCATCCCACAATCAGCAAGTCGGCATCCCGGTCGCCGGCAACTTCCAGTTCGGGGATATAATCGGCAATCCGGTCGATTTTCGCCTGCCGGACAGCGACCATTTTCTGGTGATTGTCCGGGTCGGTCGAGATGGCGCCCGTATGGTAATCCTTTTCCAGTCCGCCGATGCGGTGGGCAAAGCCTTCCGTGCCGGGCACCGCCCAGTAGCGCACCAGACTTTCCGCGTCGCGCCGGTAGGCTTTCCAGGGCGCGTCGTCCTTATAGCCGGAAACGTAATGCGGCCGAATGTCCGGATACGTATCCAGGTCGGGAATCCGCCACGCGGCGGCGCCGTTTGCCACGAATCCGTCGGTCAGGAGGATGACGGGCGTCATGTGTTCGACGGCCAGTTTGCCCGCCCAGAAAGCGGCGTCGAAACAGTCGGTCGGCGTGGTGGCGGCCAGCACGACGGCGGGACTTTCGCCGTTGCGTCCGTAGAGCGCCTGCATCAGGTCGGTCTGCTCGCTTTTGGTCGGCATGCCGGTGGACGGGCCGCCCCGCTGCACGTCCACCACGACCAGCGGCAGTTCGGCGATGACCGCCAGCCCGATGGCTTCACTTTTCAGCGCCAGTCCGGGGCCGGAGGTAGAGGTGGCGCCCAGGCAGCCGGCAAAGCTGGCGCCAATGGCGGTACAGACGCCTGCAATTTCGTCCTCGGCCTGTACGGTAATCACGCCCATGTCTTTCCGTTTGGCCAGTTCCTGCAGGATTTCCGTAGCCGGCGTAATCGGGTAGCTGCCGAGAAAGAGCCTCAGTCCGGCTTTTTCGGCGGCGGCAATCAGGCCGTAGGCCGTGGCGGTGTTTCCGTTGACGTCGGTGTAAAACCCCGGCGCGATATGCGTACTTTCAATCCGGTAGGTGGAGACGGACGCATGAATGTTGTTCCCGTAGTTGTAGCCGTCGGTCAGCGCCTTGATATTGGCGCGGGCGACGAGGGGTTTCTTCGCAAACTTGTTCTGCAGCATGTGCATGGCGCTGTCCAGCGGACGGTCAAAGAGCCAGCACACCAGCCCCAGCGTAAACATGTTCTTGCACCGGAGGACGGATTTGTTGTCCAGCCCGAATTCCGCCAGTCCCTCGCGCACCATCGTCGAGACGGGTGCGGAGACGATTTGCCTGTTTGTCAGCCCCAGTTCCCTGAACGGGTCGTCCGTCGTAAACTGAGCCTTTTCGAGGTCTCTGGCCTGAAAGGAATCCGTGTCGATGAGGATGATGGCATTGGGTTTAAGCCGTTTTGCATTTACTTTCAGCGCAGCGGGGTTCATCGCTACGAGCACGTCGGCCTTGTCGCCCGGCGTATAGATTTTCTTCGAACCCAGATGCACCTGAAAACCGGAGATTCCGCTGAGCGACCCCTGCGGAGCGCGTACCTCGGCCGGATAGTCCGGGAAGGTGGAAATGTCGTTTCCAAAGATGGCGGAAAGATTCGAGAAAATGGTCCCCGTCAGTTGCATCCCGTCACCGCTGTCTCCCGAAAAGCGAATGACTACCTGGTCCAGGGTGGTTACTTTTGTTGTTTCTGTCATATTAAGCATGTATCAAAAATTATTAGACTTCTTTCACTCAATCGGCTTTCCGTAAAGCAACCCGTGATTCTTCACGATACGGTAAATTGCTTTGCGTTTTGTACTTATTCGAGTTGCATACTGTTTCATTGCCCAAATGTAGTCATTTCCCGCCGAATCAAACAGTCTTTTAATTTTTTTATGAAAGCAGCTTCCTGACGAGACACGCGACCAGCGCATCCACATCCGTCCCGGTATCCATCGCGCCGGCAGGGAGAACGATGTTCGCCTGCCCGTAATACCGGCTGCGTTCGGCCAGAGACGTTTCTATGAACTGCTTCAGCTCCTCCCCCGAACGGTCTTTCAAAACCGGGCGCGTCTCCCTGTACGGTTCCGTGCGTTTCACCAGTTCATCGACGGAAAGTTTCAGATAGACCGTCGTTCCCGCCGTGTTCATAAACGCCATGTTTCCATGAAAGCAGGGTGTTCCGCCGCCCGTGGAAATCACTGCATTTTCCAGCCTGCTCACCTCGCGGAGCGCCTCCCGCTCTATTTCGCGGAAGCCGTCTTCGCCTTTTTCCTCAAAAATCTG
>JAISEZ010000132.1 GCA_031263835.1 Tannerella sp. | reverse complement strand
GATACTGGCAATGGCGGTTATGCATTGTGGGGGAGATGTGAAAAGAATGAATGTCCCCTATCCATTGCCGCCGCCAAAGGGATGATTTGATATAAAGCAGTAAAGAAATAAATAGGAACAATTAACAATAAGTGAAAACATGGATGAACGTACACTCTTTTTTCTTCCGAACACGACTAGGCAACGCCCTGGGTTTGGACGGGCACACCACGTCCTGCGCCCTGAAAGGGCAACATGCCTTCCGTCACCATCCGGTTGTATGAAACAGGGTTGTAAAAATGAATATGTTGCCCTTGCAGGGCGCAGGGTGGAGGGCGGGTATCCATAATCCCAAGGCGTTGCCGTTGGGCTGGGTTATGCCGGGCTTTCAGCCCTTAACTTGACGACATTGCCCTGCAGGAGGTATCCTGTTATTCCTGACGGTAAAGCGTGAGCGGGTCATTATCTTCCCACGTGAAACTTTCAAAGCTGATATCTTCATCCATATCTTTCCAGTGAAGACCGGAACGGGACTGCGTCCACCGGGAACGCTGTATGTCCGTCGCCTTTCGCAGACGGGGAAAATAGCGCATGGGCTGGCTCCGTATTTCACCTTCAACGGTTTCTATGCAGATGCGTTCGTTATCAAACCAAAGTCTTTTAACCGTATTCATGACTTGTCTTTTTTGAGGGTGCAGGGCGGTTAAAGCGGAGAATGGAAAAAATTCATTCTCCATTCTCCGTTCTCCATTCTCAATTTCCCTGCGTCAGGTAGTGTTTCGCCCACAAATGGTTTTTGTAGTCGTTCAGCGCCCGGCGGAACAGGCTGTTCGCTTCCGTGTCGTTCCCCAGTCCCAGATTGCCCAGGGCCTGCAGATAACAGGCATTGGCGCGGGACCTGTTTTGCTGGTCCGTTTCCTCCACGCCTATTCCCGAAGCGGCCCTGCCCCTTTCCGCCATGGATTTTCCGGTAGCTATCAACCCTTCGAACAGTTCGCGCGCTTTGGCCGTATTCCCAAGCTGCCCGTACGACTTTGCCTGATAATAGGTCAAATCCCGCCACCGCTCCGTATTTTTTGCTTCCGTACTTTTCGTGTAGGCTTCCCGGGCTTTCTTCTTCTGACCCTGTTTGTCGTATATCCGACCCAGAAAGTAATACACCATCGCGTTTCGTTCATCGTTCAGCGGCTTTCCCACCTCCAGATTTTCGGGATAAAGCATGGCCTCCTGCAGTTCTCCGGCGGCGGCTTTGGGGTCGCTGTCCAGCAACTCCAGCGCCTTGAGCGTGTGAGCGTCCACGTAATGATAGTAGATGTCGCGTCCGCCTTCCCAGGTCCTGAAATGATGGGATTTCAGCAGGTCGATGGCCTTGCCGTATTCCCCGTTCAGGTTATACAGCTTGACCAGGTTTTCCGGTGCGGTGACGTCCTTCCTGACAGCCTCGATGTTCTTTTCCATGATGGCCAGACATTCCCTGAAGTCAAAGCGTGACAGGTCATAGTAGCTCTCAAGCTCGGCATACCACCGCGGATGGTTGCCGTCCGCCGCGATGGCCTTCTGCATGTATTCGACCGCCTCTTCGATATTCTTCCGGTGATGGAAGGCGCCAAACGCCAGATTCCGCCAGACCATCGAAAAGTCGTCCCGGATGTCCACCGCCTCGCGCCACATGTCCATCGCGTCGTCCGGCAGCCGGTCGTACAGCAGATTGCCCAGCAGGTAACAGGCTGCGGCGTTCTGCGAATCCTTCAGGACGGCAAAGAGCAGCACCTTTTGAGATTCTTCCCTGAAGGGGAAACAGTAGTCCAGCGAAAGGCGGCCTGCGGCGGCAAGCATGTCCGTCACCCCGGCGGGCTGACCGGCGTTTTCGTACAGCCATGCCAGATAATAGAATACCAGCGGGTTTTTCGGATTTTGCAGCGAGGAAAGCAGGCGGATGGCGTCGTCGAACAGACCGGCATTCATATAGCCCACCGCAATGTCAATGCAGTTGTTGTCCACGTCCTGCATGTTCCCGTGCCACTTTGTCATGGACGCATCACGGCCCTGCAGCAGTTCCTTCTCGTAGAGGGCCGCAAAGTTGATGGGGTCTTTCTCCAGCAGTTTGTTTATCAGGGCCAGCGCTTCCGCACTTTTGCCCTGTTTTCTCAGCAGCGCACTGTAGAGCAGTGTGATGTTGCCGTCGCTGTTATTGGTCGAGTAGGCCTGTTTGACGAAATCAAGCGCCTTTGCGTAATCTCCGCGGCTGCTTTCCATCAGGGCCAGCTGATAGTATGCGGGCGAAAGCCATTCATAATACCACGTAGAGCGGAAGAAAGCGGCGTAAGCCTCTTCGTTTTTCCCCTGTCCTTTCTGCGCCAGCGCCAGATAGTAGAACAGTTCGCCTTCCTTCGGCTGGAAATACAGCGCCTGCAGCTTGTCCGCCGCCCGCTGCAGGAACTGTTCGGCTTCTTCATACCTCCACTGGTCAACCCTGCGTATCCCCAGCGCGATGTTTACCCGGTAATCGTCCGGCGACTTTTTCAGGGCCTCCAGATAATAATCGTCCGGATTGACGCCGGGACGCGAAAACTGTTCCACGAACCGGCCCGCAAGATACAGGTCCTCGACGGATTCGATTTCCTTCGGCGACCCGGGCTCCTCCTGCGGCCTGGGCAGTTCCGGATTCCGGAGCCTGTAGGGGGTATAGGATATCAGCGTATTGCCGGCGTTGTCCTGCAGCTCGACGGAGAGCTGATATTCGTCCAGCTCCGTTTTGCTTTTCCAGGTCGCCGTGAAGGGCGTGGCCGGGTCGATATCGACGGTCTTGTCGACCGGCGTCGCGTCGCCGTACTTCAGTATCACTCTTGCATTCTTCCGGGGCGCCGTCGTGTTGAACCCGTAGAAGACGGTTTTCGAATCCCTCATCTGAAGCGTAACCGATGCGTCGATGTTGGCGTTTTTCGCGATTTCAATATCCCGTATCGGATACCAGTAGTTGGTGGCCTCCTTGACGGAATGGGGCGAAAACCAGCCGTAATCGGGCTGATTGTTCGAGAAGGTGCCCGTCATGAGTTCCACGTAGGCTTTGCCGTCGTCGGTCAGTTTTCTTCGGGCGTTCTGTCCCTGAAGACCGGGGCCGAACTGCCACAGTTTGGAAGTCGGGTTGTTGTACGCGTCGCCCACATGGACGGTGCCCGCCTTCCGAGCGTAGTCGTAGCCGCCGATGAACCCTTCCTTTCCCTGCCAGAAGAAGAAGGAAATCGGGTCGGGATGGTTTTTCCACCACGTAAGGTCCACGTTTGAAGTGTAATCAATACCCCGGTACATCTCGTGCGATACGGGCCAGTGTATGAAACTCGTGTTGTTGTGGAATACGCCGATTTCCTGACTTGGCGGCCAGAAGGTACGGAAGTTTTCATTGGCCGTAATGGCCACGTTGGCCCAGAAAAGAAAGTTTTTCGTGACGTCCCTGCTGTTGTTCAGGTAATAATTCGCCTCAATGCAGGAACGCCCCGGATGCAGCGTAATGCCGATTACGCCCCTCAGCCCCAGGTTCCGTTCCGTTTCGCCAATCCATACGGTCGCGCTGCCGTCCGCGTTCTGCACGGTCGCATAATCGACCGGCAGCAGCGTGGTGGGCCGGTGGTGATGCGGAAAGCACCATTCGATACCGCCCGAAATCCATGCGCCCAGCGTCCCAATCAGGTCGGGCTTGACGGTACTGTTGCGGTGGAAAAGCTCGTGTCCGTTGGTTTTGTCGATGGCCGAAAAAAGTTTTCCGCCGAAGGCCGGAAGGATGGTGACCTTCAGATACTCATTCTCCAGATACACCATGTCATACGTCTCCATCGTCAGTTTGTCACCCAAATTCGTCTGGGCGGGATACGGATAAAAATGTCCTGCCGCCCCCTGTACGCCCCGGCCCGTGTAGAAAATCGGACTGGTTTCATCCGCTCCCCGCTTGTAGGTCGGTATCGTTTCCTGTCCCTCATACACCTTTACCGGCGTCGCCTGTTGCGCCTGCACGGAAAATATCCATGCACTCGCCAAAAATAAAATCATACACTTTTTCATGCTCCTCATTTGTTCTATTATACATTAAAATGAAACAGCGGTCTTTTCATCATTTTACCGCTCCGCGCAAAAGTAGGAATATTCGCCGAATAACCATACCTCCCTTCTATATTATTTTCTTTCTTTATGAATACGAATCAGTAGTTAGTAGATAGTAGTTAGTAATGCGAATCAGCAGTAAAAAGATTGAAGGTTTGATAACGGCTCGCGCGGTTGCTGTACAACTGCTCTCGTAGAGAGCGTATCTGGCTAGGCAGTATCCTCAGGATACTGTAACAAAA
>JAISEZ010000055.1 GCA_031263835.1 Tannerella sp. | reverse complement strand
GAATATGAGGTGGATTTTATTGTCCTGGCGGGATTCCTGCTGAAGATTTCCGGTGATATTATCCGGGCATATCCGGATAAAATTATAAATATACATCCTTCGCTGTTGCCCGCGTTCGGTGGAAAAGGCATGTACGGCGACTATGTTCATCAGGCAGTTGTGGCGGCAAAAGCAATACAGACGGGGATCACCATCCATTACGTAAATGACCGGTATGATGAAGGCGCCATCATATTCCAAAAGAGCTGTCCGGTTTTTCCCTCCGATACGGCGGACGATGTGGCCGCAAGAGTGCACGAACTGGAATACAAATATTATCCCGCAGTGATCAAAGAATTACTTGAAAAGGAGTGCCGCTCAAAGGCATGATGAAAAGAAACCGTCCACGTCCGGCGCCTTGCGGCGTGCTGATTTACTGTAATATACTGTGCGCGGGCTAAAATTGCGGGATGAAAACGATGTCCGCACTCGTAGAGACGCGATGCATCGCGTCTCTACCACCGTACCTGTATACAAATTAATGCCGCACACATATATAATCAATCTCAGACGGGCATACTGTTTAACGGTTAACTACCACTGCGATTGCCAGTATTCCTGTTCCAGACTGTAAATATCCTTTACATCCGAAGGTTTTGCACCGGATGGGAGGATGCCGTATTTTTGCATTTCGCGAACGTATTCGGGACGCGGGACAAATCCGGGCATGTCGAAACGTCCGATTTGCTCAAGATGCTGTTTTGTCCGTTCAATACCTTTCAGTATCTGCATGTAGCGCGGGTCGTTCCTGTCCCTGAAGATCACCTTGCCGCACGATTCGTATCCTCCTGCCGATTTTGCCAGCGGAGCCAGCAGCAGTGTTGATTTTTCGGGATACGAGAGATTGTACAGCAACTGCCGCGAGAATTTCCTGCGGACGTCGTCCCTGCGCAGGTTTTCCCAGGGCGCTCCCCCGATTTCGTGGGAAGGCGAGAGGGGCAGCTCCATGTTGCCTGTGTGACATTTCGCACAGCTTACAGTCAGCGTCTCTTCCATTTTCTTCACCTCTTCCCACTGCGTATCCTGCCGGTCGAGACGGTTTTGCGCATATCCGCCTATCATTCCGCTGCCCAGCGCCGTATAGGTGCCGGGGTATGTGGCTCCGGTTTCGCACCAGAGCCTGACTACCGTCTGTTCACGTTCGTCGGGTTTGGCGCCGTGATGCGAGCCGTCGCAAAAGTCGAGCAGCTTGCTGCCGCCGCTGCCCAGCGAGCGGGGAGGATAATTGCTTTTCGGCAGATTCCGTCCGTCGGCAACCAGATTTTTAGCGGTGATTGTATAGTAGCTGATTGAGTATAGCGGCGTTCTGTCGCCGACCAGGGAAACGCCTCCGTTCCGTTCCTCCGGCCTGTGACATCTGATACAGTGCGCATCAAGAACGGGCTGCACATCGCGGGGAAAGTCGATCACGTCGGGAATACCGGTCGGATTCGTCAGCCGCTTACCGGCGCCGTCGGTTCCCCGAAAATCGGCAATGACGGTTACGGGACTTGGCACCCGCCGTATTGCCGCGGGGTTATGCGCTATGCTGCTGCCGGGGGACTCCGTGCGCCGCTCGTGGCAGCCGATGCAGGAAGTCAACTCGCCCGGCATGACCGACACAAACGACTGCATGCGTTTCACCGCACGCTCGTTTTCGTCAAGCGCAACGAAAAAGAAACTGCGCATGGCAGGCAGTTCGAAATATGCCGAACCGTCGTCTTCGACAGGCACCGTTCCGAAAATCCGTTCCAGAGTAAACGAGCCTCCGTAAGTCAGCGGTTCCATTCCGCCCGTAAAATTAATGGGTTTGGGCAGGGTCTCCAGTATCAGAAGTTTTTTTATCTCGCCCTGCCTGACGTCCTGCATGTTTCGTCCGGCATAAACGTTCATCAGCATCAGGCGTCCATTCGTATCGCCCTGCCTGAGGGTCGAAGCAATCAGTTTCTCCGGAGTTTGCCTGATCAGCGGTCGCGGCTCGTGCAGGAGCAGCTGCCGGTTTTTCCATTCTTCGGGCAGTTCAAACAGGGTTTCCTCCTCTCCCTTTCCGTTCATCAGAATCATTTGAGCGCCTTTGGCGGCAAGGAATGCGTTTTCGGAAAACGCCCACGGGTCTCTGTAGCTGGCCTGTTTTGATATGCTTACGGCAGCTTTTTCGTCGTCGGGACCCGACTTCGGATCAATCAGTCCGATATGACCGGCATGTTCGTTAGCTCCGTGTCCGGGTGAAAACGATGCGACGATTTTCCGGCTGCCGGGGACGGGTTTGGCGTCGATAAATACGGTTCCGGGATGCATGTTGCCGTAAAATACCGACTGCTGCGTGCCGTCGGGATTGACTGTCCAGAGATGGTGATAGTGTACCTGCGAACGGTCAACGTATTCCCAGCGGGTGTATAGAATCCTGCCGTCGGGAAGCATCCAGGGAGTGTTGTCGTGCTCGACGTTTGCCGACAGGGGACGGATGTTTTTCCCGTCGCTGTCGCAGCCGTACAGTATCGCTACCGGCGTGTTCCAGCACTGCACCCAGCGCTTCGCCCTGCTGGAGACGAAAACGATACTGCCGTCGGGAGTGTATGCGGGTTCGATGTCGTCGCAGTCGCCGTCGGTAAGCTGTTTCAGACCCGAACCGTCCACATTGATCTCATAAAGATGATAGTGTTCTTCGTCCGCCGGACAGTATGCGAAAATGATTTTCCCGGCATCGTAATGCACCTGCGGGTCGCGTATTGATCCGGTGGAATCGCTTAGTATGACTTCCACTTTCCGTGAAACGATGTCGTAGATGCAGAGTTTTCCCCCGACATTCGGAATCAGCCGGGAACGTCCTCCGGTAACGTATTTCATCGGGCTGCTGGAAAAATGACGGTAATCGACTGCCGGATTCCTGTCCATCCGGCAAATGTTCGTGTCCTGAATATTTGCAAGTGCACGATTGCTTCCGCCATAATAATTGTCGTCGGCATAATAGCCGAAATTTGCATACCAGTGATCGTCAAGCCCGCCCGGCCGCACTGCAAAAACAATTTTGTCAATGCCATGCATCGGCGATCCGGCCCGCCGAAAACCGGCAAGCAAACTTGTATCGGGCTGTTCGTCGGAGGATGCTCCGGATGAAAACCCGTCATAACGGGCGCCTGTAACGCCATTGATGTGCAGTAACAGATACGGCTTGCCCGTGTTCTGCAAACATGCCGATACAAGCAGTACTGTCCATAAAACTACTGTGAAATATACCAATCTGTGTTTCATATATTAATCTTTTATTCAATTTCAAACTGCTCTTTATACATTATTTATGCATATAGTCCCGGTATAAAATTCAGGCTTAAAAATAAGATGACTGCTTTTTTATATAATTAAAGCGTTTCGTGATCATAATGTTTTGATATACAGGATTAGCGCTTCGAGTTCTTCTTTGGTGAGGCGGGAGGTATCGCCGTGGCGACCAGTCGGGTTGAACCTGGTGAAGACTTCCTCGAGGGTGGCGGCCCTGCCGTCGTAAAGGTAGGGGGCGGTGCGCCAGACTTCACGCAGCGAGGGAGTGTCGAAGGGGCGTCCGGAGTCGTTGCCATCGCCCGTGCCGACGTCGTATTTCTTCATGTCGGTGTAATACTGCCCGTTGTGGCATAAGGCACAGCCCGTCTGCTCAAACAGTTTCCTGCCGAGTTTGAGGGCTTTTTTCGGCGCTTTTTCGAGGTATGGACTTTCCTGTATGCGCATCTTCTTCAGATATTCGTCCATATCGGCGGCCAGTGATTCGGATTGAACGGTTTGCAGGGTGTGAAGAATGCCTGCGCGGACAGCTTTCTCCGCCGATTCGCGGATGCCCGTGATCATACAGGGCGGCGTGACGTGCGAAAAGAGCAGGCTCTTCGTGTTTTTGGGGTTGCCGAGACCGTCGTTCTGCTGGTCCCAGTTGAGGCCGTCGGCGCGACCGTCGGGATGGCAGGAGGCGCAACTGTGCCACTGCTGGTAGCAGATGGAAGCGTCGTTGAAAGCCAGTTCGCCGCGCCGGAAGGAATCGGGTTCAGGCTCGTCGCCGAGGGTTATACGGTTTTGAACACCCTGATATGTAACGGTTTCAATGAATGGCGAGAAACGGCTTGATATCAATACTTCATGATCGGTAAATGCCAGGTAAAGAGGAATCCTGCCGTCCAGCGCGATTCGTTTTTTGAAAGGATAAGCGAATGACAGTGAAGACATCATTTCGTCTCTGTTACGGACATTGGCGTCTTCAACGGTTCCGCTGTATATGCCCGCTATCTTTTCGTGAAGCCCTTTCAGGTCGATGCTCATCAACTCGTGGACGCCTGCAACTGCTACGTACAGTTTGCCGTCATTGCCGATGCCGGCATCAGCGGGATTGGCAGCGCCGCGATCCACATCGTCAAGCAGAACGGTGGCGTACAGCTCTTTTGATTTTATATCTATAATACTCAGCGCGTTCGTATTAACCCATCCCCGGTCTATCTGCGTGATGGGCACAAAGAAGCGCGAGAGGATATGTACGGCGTAAAGGTACCGGCCGTCTTTGGAGAAAGCTACTCCCGTCAGCGACTGCGATCCTGCGGGGAGGGTAATGTTTTTGACCGGCTGCGCGGTTTTGACGTCAATAAGGGTGATTTCGGAGGCGATATTCTCACCGGTAGCGGCCTGTACGGGCAGGAAGTTGCCTGCAGCCAGCGTTGCGCCGTCGGGACTGAGAGCCATATATCGCGGTTCCCGGACAGCGGGAATGGTTGCCGTTACCCTGCCGCTCCCGATATCAATGACGGAGATGTTGTCGGAGAAGCGGTTCGCGACAAAGAGCGTCCTGCCGTCTTTCGTCACCGCCAGGCCGGAGGGGGTGTGTCCGACGCGGACGGTGCGCTTCGATTTCTTCTGCGGGAGGGCGATAAATTCTACCGTCCCCTTTGCCTCGCCTTCGGCGACATACAGCATTGTGCCGTCGTTCGACAGCAGTACGCTATTCGGGTTTTGTCCGGTTTCGATTCGTCCTTTGGTCTGCCCCGCAGCGAGATCGGTTACGGCAATGGCATGTGCGGCAGTCAGGGCGGTATAAACCGTCTTCCCGTCGCCGCTTACAGCCATCCGGCCGGGCGACAGATAGGGCGCCGCGCCGCGTTCTGCAGACAGCAGCACGACGGCTGCAAAAATCAGTATCAAGGGTATTTTCTTCATGATGTTTGTTATTTTTCGGTTCTTCTTGCTTCTTCGAAAGTAAATGCGGGCCGGAAATCGGGGCTGTCGCGGTAGCGTTCGTTTTTTCGTCCCCAGTAGGCCGGATAAAATTGACAGTTGACGTCGAGCCAGTTGGTGATCATCATCTTTTCGGCTTCGGTCAGATGAAGGTCTTTATGACTTTGCGTCAATTTTTCGGTGTAGAGATTTACCCCGTCCATCTCCCGGGCAGTCTGCCGTTCGCCGCGGATCATTGCGCCGAGAGGGCTTGACAGTGCGCCGGTGTGATAGGGGGGGATGTATTCGATGCTGTTCGATGCTTCGTCTTCGTTGCGTTGCGCGCGGTTGCCGAGCAGTTGGCGCGAGGTTTTTGAAAGACCGATTAATGAATGATACGAAACGCTGTACACGCCTTTTGCCCGGCCGCTAAGGTCAAGCTGTGCCGCCGGCTTGTCGCCGGAGTGACATTCGAGACAGCGCCGGTCGAGAATCGGCTGAATCTGACGCTCGTAGTCGAATACCATGCAGGCCTCGTTCTGTGTCGGCTGCGGTTGCGGAACGGAGGCGACACGCTTCATGGCTTTCATGACGTATGTGGCGGGTGAGGGCGTTATGTCGGGCGTTTCGTGACATCCGATGCAGCTTCGCGTCTCACCGGGGCGGTAGTTGACATACGTGCGTTCGGTTTGAATGGCCCGGAAGTCTTTGTCGAGCGCCTGGAAGTATATCGGACGGTCGGCCGGGACGAGGAAATGTGCGCTGCCGTCGTCCTCGACGGGAACAACGCCATGCTGTACCTTGACGCTCAGGAATCCGTCGCCTACGGCTTTGTGCGCCATTCCGGCAGCATCGCCGTTATCGGCGGTTCGCGCGGCCCATGGGCGCGGCAACTGTTCGAGGATGCGAAGGTATTTGACCTCGCCGCGGCGGACGTTATCCATGCCGGCGTAGATGTCGGTCACAAAACAGCGCGCCAGTCCCTTGCCGGCGAGTTCGGCATCGGTCGTCATGCCGGTCGGTACCGGCGGCTTTTCGCGTGCGACAAGCGGATACGGATGCCATAACGAAATGGCTGTGTCTTTAATGAGGACGGTTTCTTTTCCGTCGCCGTCGAGGAGAGCAATGTCATATCCGCTCCTGTCATGCCATTCCGGGCCTGCCGGCTTGTGTGACACAAGGAACAGCGAGGACGAAAGCGGGTAGGGATTGCGAAACAGGCGTCCGGGCTTGCCGGTCTTGTCGTGATACCATTCGCCGTTTTCGTCTTTGAAGTGGAATCCGTCGTGGGCAAATGCGGCTACGTCGCCGGTGATGTATTTCATTGTGTTGGCGCTGCGTAACGGTTCGCGGGTATCGACGGTGATGACCGTTCCGACGGCGTTGTTGATCCAGTGTGAAGCGCCGAGCATCACGATTTTATTCGGTTCGCCGGGTATGGCGCGCGCCTGCACTTTTGTTTCGGGGAAGGAAATGGTGTTGCCGTAGATTTCGACCGAGCCGGTACCGTTCGGATTGACAGCCCACAGGGCTTTGCAGTTGCCGGCGGCTTTATCGACGTACTCCCAGCGGTGATACAGAATCCTTCCGTCGGGCAAAAGCGTGGGGGTGGCTTCGCTGAGGGGACTGTATGTGAGGGCTTCCATTGCCGAACCGTCGCCGTTCATGCGATAAAGATTCTTGACGGTAAATCCGTCGCCGGAGTCGCAGAGCACGCTGAAGCGGCAGCGCGTTGTGACAAAGGCGATGCCTCCGTCGGGGAGGTAGCAGGGGTCCATGTCATCGGTGCCGTGATGATAGCCGCGGCGGTAGTTCGCTATCAGCTCTTCTTCGTCCGGTTCGGGGAAGGTAAGCTGACGCAGTCCTGTGCCGTCAACATTGACTTCGTAGATTCTGTAGCCTTCGTCGGCGCCTTTTTTGAAGTCGAAGACGATTTTCTTTGCGTCGAACGAGAGGTCGAACCAGCCGACAACGCCGGAGTTGGTGAACTCGGGAACAATTTCCCTGATTGCGCCGGTTTTCAGGTCGAGGACACACAGTCCGCCGCCCGGCATCCACCGGCTGTTGATGTAATCGGTGTAAACATGGTTGGCGTTGAAGGTAAACCGGCGGATAAAGAGTAATTTCTCAATTCCACGTTCAAGAAGCTGTTTGGCGGCTCCGGCATGAAAGCGGACTTCTGCCTTGCCTGCCGACGGAACAATGTCCTGCGATACCATCGGAACAGCCGGTAACAGCAGAACAAAAAATGTTGCGAAATTTAACACGTATTTTTTCATTGTCTTTGATTATAATTCCTGTTACACATCGGCCTGAGTCCCTTGACGGGACTTTGACAGGTTTGCGTAACAGGAGTGGTTTAAAAATACGTTGCAAATTTAATAAAAAAATCCGACTTTACTTTCTGTATAATCAAAAGCATTTGATCATTTTCACGGTGTTACCCTCTACCGATTGCGATAATAACCATTCATATCCTTTAAAGCCGCTACTGACGTTAATCCTATAACATTTTCCATAGTATCAGGTAGTTTTTGCAAATCTACTCCAAACGGGATAGATCGTCCAGTCTTATCAATAAACTTACTATTGCTGAGTGTATTGATGTACTTTGTCCAAGTATCGGGGTGTAGGATTCTTGAGCGGCCTCCCGGAGTGTTAGGTTCACGTTGAACCTCTTGTTCAGTTGAGCCGTCGCTTCTTTGAGCATCGTCATCACTTCGTCCTGAGTCAAATTTGGTGGAATTATCATGATCTTTATATTTAGTGTCTGTCCGAAAAGTCATAAACACAAGACTTATAATTACATAGAATCGAAATAGCGATTGAATATTTTAGGGAATAGATTTGGAGATTTCAGATAAGATGCTTAT
>JAISEZ010000050.1 GCA_031263835.1 Tannerella sp. | reverse complement strand
GTTGCTGCTGCTTCGGCGGCCTGTTTGGCAGCTTCGGCAGCCTGAGCGGCTTTCTTTTTAGCCACCACTTCGGCCTTTGCCCTGTTGGATTCTTTTTCAGCATCCAAACGCGCTTTATTTGCCGCCCTGGCAGCCTCGCGGTCTTTGTCCCTGACGGCCTGTAAAGACTGGTTCTTCGAGGTCAGCCATGCCTGAAACTTCGCTTCGGCGGCGGCTTCGTCAAATGCACCCTTCTTTACGCCTTCCAGCAGGTGCTTTTTCAAGCACACGCCTTCGCGCGAAAGAATCGTGCGTGTCGTATCGGTCGGCTGTGCGCCCACCTGTAACCAATACAAAGCCCGCTCGAAATTCAAATCTATTGTAGCAGGATTTGTGTTCGGATTATATGAACCTATCCTTTCAATAAACTTTCCATCCCGTGGAGCCCTGCTGTCCGCGACAACGAGCTGGTAAAAGGCGTACCCTTTCCGCCCGTGTCTCTGCAATCTGATTTTTGTTGCCATTTTATTTGAATCGTTTAAAATTTGTATTAGCGGCTGCAAAGGTAATAAAAAAACTAAATCCACACCATTTTGAGGCAGATTATTTTTCTGTTTTTGCAGCGGCTGCGTTTTTATTACGTAGATTTGCGCCGTTTATTGGGAAAGAATATGAGGAAATTTGTTTTGTCCGGAATGCTTTGGATGCTCCTGCTTGCGGTCGGGGGAAGCGCCCGTGCGCAGACGTATGAGGAGATGATTGAGAAAAGCTATGATTATGTGGACAGGAACGATTTGCCGGCTGCCGAGGAGTGTCTGAAAGCTGCGATGCGGCTGGAGCCGGGCAACCGGAATAATTATGCGCTGCTTACGAATCTGGGTACTATCCAGCGACGGCAGGGGAAGCCGGACGACGCGCTTGTGTCTTATACGGCGGCTTTGAATCAGCAGCCCGGAAACGAAGTGATTCTCTCGAACCGCGCCGAACTGTACACCGAAATGAACGAAACGGAAAAGGCGCTGAGCGACTATCAGCTACTGCTTTCGATTAATCCGAAGAACGAAGACGCCCTGTTTCACCGCGGTCTGCTGTACCTCGGGATGCAGAATCTCATTCCGGCCGAAGCGGATTTCGAGAAAATCCTGGATATGAATAAGGAGACGATTCAGGGACGGCTGGGGTATGCGCTGCTGGAAAAGGTCCGGAAGAATTACGACGACTGCGAAGTCATCCTCAATTACCTGATAGGCAAGCGGCCCGAGTACTGGCGCCTCTACGAGGAACGCGCCGAACTCTATTACCTGATGAGTAAAAATGCGCGGGCGATGGCCGATTTGAACAGGGTGTTTGCCGAAGAGTCCGACCCTGCCCCGGAACTGTACGTCCTGCGCGGGCGGGTCAAGCTGGCGCAGTATGAAAAGGCTTCGGCGGCGATTGATTTCAGGAAAGCCCTGTCGATGGGGTATGACGCCGAAACAATTGAAATGCTACTGAAACAAACGTATTGATATAAAAACAGATGATACAATGGATTTTACAATCTTGATACTCCTGCTACCCTTCGCCTCGTTCCTCTGGCTCGGACTGGGCGGAAAACGGATGAAACCCCGGACGGCAGGCGTCGTCGGGACGGCCTCGCTTGCACTTGTGACGGCGCTCTCGTGGATGACGGCCCTGCGGTACTTCGGCGGCGAACGGGCGGCGGACGGCACCTTCCCGACACTCACGCCGTTCAATGTTACCTGGCTGCCTTTCACCGAATCGCTGCACATCGACTTCGGCATCCTGCTCGACCCGATTTCGGTCATGATGCTGGTCGTCATTTCCACCGTTTCGCTGATGGTGCACATCTATTCGCTTGGCTACATGAAGGGCGAAGGCGGCTACCAGCGCTATTTCGCCTTCCTGTCGCTCTTCACCCTCTCGATGACGGGACTGGTGGTCGCAACCAATATCTTCCAGATGTACGTCTTCTGGGAACTGGTCGGCGTTTCGAGCTACCTGCTGATTGGCTTCTACTACCCCCGTGCGACGGCCGTGGCGGCGGCAAAGAAGGCGTTTGTCGTGACCCGCTTTGCCGACCTCGGCTTTCTGGTCGGCATCCTGATTTACGGATACTATACCGGCTCCTTCGCCTTCACGCCGCAGACGCAGGCGCTGGCGGCCGCCGGGTCGATGATACCGCTGGCGCTGGGGCTGATGTTCATCGGCGGCGCCGGCAAGAGCGCCATGTTCCCGCTGCACATCTGGCTGCCCGACGCCATGGAAGGCCCGACGCCCGTCAGCGCGCTGATTCACGCGGCAACGATGGTCGTGTCGGGCGTCTATCTGGTTGCGCGGATGTTCCCGCTGTACATCGGCTGCGCGCCCGACGTGCTGCACGCCGCCGGCTATGCCGGCGCGTTCACGGCGCTGTTTGCCGCCGTTATCGCCTGCACGCAGACCGACATCAAGCGCGTGCTGGCCTTTTCCACCATCTCGCAGATTGGCTTTATGATTGTGGCGCTGGGCGTGTGCACCTCCGCCGACCCGCACGGGGGTGGACTGGGGTACATGGCTTCCCTGTTCCACCTTTTCACGCACGCCTTCTTCAAGGCGCTGCTCTTCCTCTGCGCCGGCGCCGTCATCCATGCCGTCCACTCCAACGAAATGAAGGACATGGGCGGGCTGCGGAAATTCCTGCCCGTGACGCATGTGACGTTCCTGATTGCCTGTCTGGCGATAGCGGGGATTCCGCCCTTCAGCGGTTTCTTCTCGAAGGATGAAATACTGGCGGCCTGTTTCCGGTTCAGCCCCGCGATGGGCGTGCTGATGAGCGGCATTGCCATGCTGACGGCGTTCTACATGTTCCGCCTCTATTTCCGGATTTTCTGGAACGGAACGTATGACGCCGGTCATCCTGCGCCGCACGAAGCGCCGCGCACCATGACCGTGCCTTTAATCATACTGGCCGCCCTGACGTGCGTGGCGGGATGGATACCCTTCGGCCGGTTTGTCAGCAGCAGCGGCGAAGCGTATGCGATTCACCTGAACGCCGCCGTAGCGGCTGTCAGCGTCTGCGCGGCGGCAGTGGCTATCGGACTTGCCGCGGCGATATACGGGAAGGCGTCCGGACGGACGGTTACGCACCTCCGGGGCCTGTACCGCGCGGCGTACCGGCGCTTCTATATCGACGAGGTGTATCAGTTCGTCACCCACCGGATTATCTTTGCCTGCATCTCCACGCCGCTGGCCTGGTTTGACCGCCACGTGGTCGACGGCTTCATGAACGGACTGGCGTACGTGACGAACGCGGCCAGCGTCCGTATCCGGGGACTGCAAAGCGGGAACGTGCAGCAGTATGCGATGGTGTTCCTGGGCGGAGCGCTGATTTTGACGGTGATTTTGCTTGGAGTAGTTAGTAGATAGTAGTTTTAGTAGATAGTAGTTAGTAGTTAGTAGTTAGTAGAATGGATACATTAGTTTATATACAGAATATGGCTCCGGCAAAGGCAGTACCTGTTGCCGTATCCCGATATGGAGATATGCGGCTTTTCCGCCGGCTGCCTTACGGGCGAAAGCATTTCGCCCCTACTGACTACTAACTACTATCTACTAACTACTAAATAAATACACGTGATATGAATATAAATTTTCTGTCTTTGTTTGTACTGATTCCCCTGCTGATGATGCTGGGGCTGTGGGCGGCGCGGGGGATGAAGCAAATCCGCGCGGTGATGGTCACGGGCGCGGGTGCGCTGCTGGCGCTGGCCGTCACGCTGGCGTTCCTCTACCTCCACCGGCGCGCCGGGGGCGATACGTCGGAAATGCTCTTCACCGCCAGTCAGGTATGGTATGCTCCGCTGCATATCCATTATGCCGTCGGCGTGGACGGGATTTCGGTCGTCATGCTGCTGCTGTCGTCCGTCATTGTCTTCACGGGCACGTTTGCCTCGTGGCACATGCAGCCGCTGACCAAGGAGTTTTTCCTGTGGTTCTGCCTGCTGAGCGAAGGCGTGTTCGGCTTCTTTATCTCGCTCGACCTGTTCACCATGTTCCTCTTCTACGAGGTGGCGCTGATTCCGATGTACCTGCTGATAGGCGTCTGGGGCAGCGGGCGGAAGGAATATTCCGCGATGAAGCTGACGCTGATGCTGATGGGCGGTTCGACGCTGATACTGATGGGCATCCTGGGAGTCTATTTCGGTGCGGGGGCGACGACGATGCACCTGACCGAACTGGCGCAGGCACACCTGCCCGTCGAGGTGCAGCGCATCTTTTTCCCGCTGACGTTCATCGGCTTCGGCGTGCTGGGCGCGCTGTTTCCGTTCCACACCTGGAGTCCCGACGGTCATGCGTCGGCGCCGACGGCCGTCTCCATGCTCCACGCCGGCGTGCTGATGAAGCTGGGCGGCTACGGCTGTTTCCGCGTGGCCCTCTGCCTGATGCCCGAAGCGGCGCACGAACAGGCCTGGATTTTCCTGCTGCTGACGACTGCCGGCGTGGTGTACGGCGCTTTTGCGGCCTGCGTGCAGAAGGATTTGAAGTACATCAACGCCTACTCGTCGGTGTCGCACTGCAGTCTGGTGCTGTTTGCCATCCTGATGATGACGCGGACGGCCGTCACGGGCGCGGTGCTGCAGATGCTCTCGCACGGCCTGATGACGGCGCTTTTCTTCGCGCTGATAGGGATGATTTACGGCCGGACGCATACGCGCGACATCCGCGAAATGAGCGGGCTGATGAAAATCATGCCCTTCCTTTCGGTCGGCTACGTGATTGCGGGGCTGGCGAACCTCGGACTGCCGGGGCTGAGCGGCTTCGTGGCCGAGATGACGGTTTTCGTCGGCGCGTTCGAGGTGAACGACACGTTCCACCGCACGCTGACCATCCTCGCCACGACGTCCATCGTGATTACGGCCGTCTATATCCTGCGGCTGGTGGGGAAAATCCTGTACGGCGAAGCGGAAAATCCCGCACACCTGAAACTGACGGATGCCACGTGGGACGAACGCCTGACGCTGATTTGCCTCATCGTGGCCATTGCCGGGATGGGACTGGCGCCGTTCGGCATCAGCCGCATGGTGAACGAAAGTGTGATGCTGGTGGTCAGTAGTTAGTAGATAGTAGTTAGTAGTTAGTAGTTAGTAGATGGACAGTTTGACGCGGTATGGTTTTGTAATATGGAATATATATTATCAACACGGAGGCACGGAGGACACGGAGATTCGCTGTTCTGCGGAACGAAGTTCCTACTCTGTGGCCTCCGGGCAAACGCTTTCTCTGCACGAAGAAAATGTGAGAATAAGTCAATGAGCCAATGTGAAAATGAATTGGCATATTGGCAAATTGGCTCATTCTCACATTATTCTCCGTGTCTCCGTGTCTCCGTGTTGATAATTTATTTTTTATGGTTATTTGCATGGAAATAAGGATAAAAACAGGTTCGTACAGGGCAAATTTCCCATGGGAAACCGGCAATTCCCCATGGGGAATCAGTCATTCCCCAACGGGAATCGGCAATTCCCCATGGGGAATCGGTCATTCCCCAACGGGAATCGGCAATTCCCCAACGGGAATCGGTAATTCCCCAACGGGAATCGGTAATTCCCCAACGGGAATCGGTAATTTCCTGGCGGAAACCGGCCATTTCCTGGCGGAAATCAGCCATTCCCTGGCGGAAACCGGCCATTCCCTGGCGGAAACCGGCGATTCCCTGGCGGAAACCGGCGATTCCCTGGCGGAAACCGGCCATTCCCTGGCGGAAATCGGCCATTCCCTGGCGGAAACCGGCGATTCCCTGGCGGAAATCAGCCATTCCCTGGCGGAAATCGGCGATTCCCTGGCGGAAATTGGCCATTTTCCGGGGGAAATTGGCAATTTCTCCGGGTTTTTTGACGGTTTTTCCGGAGAAAACCGGCGATTTCTCTATGGCTTCCGGGAATCTCCAAAGGACTTTCGGAATAACAGTTAACTGCTGATAAACAGTATATGCGAATCGGTAGATAGTAGATAGTAATTAGTAGATAGTAGTTATACTTTACACGGCATGGTTTTGTGCATGAACATAAAAAATAAATTATCAACACGGAGGCACAGAGGACACGGAGATTCGTGTCTCAGCGGAACGAAGTTCCTTCTCTGTGGCCTCCGGGTAACCTCTTTCCCTGCACGGAGAGCACGGAGAAAACACTGCGTTCCGCAGTGCACTTCTCTGTGTTCTCTGTGTCTCCGTGGTGATATTTATTCTTTTCTATTTCTATGCACAAAACCATCTCGCGTGCAGTATAGTAGAATGGATACATCAGTTCATATACCAAATCAGATGGCCCCGGCAGATGCAGCGCGTGTTGCCGTATTCCGGTATGGAGATATGCGGCTTTCCCGCCGGCTGCCCCCTACTAACTACTATCTACTAACTACTAACTACCGATTCATATAAATAATAACCTATAAACAAAAGAATAAGATATGGATTACAGTCAATTTTTATCCATGCGTCCGGAGCTGTCGCTGATGGGCGTGATGCTGGCGCTGTTCCTGTACGACCTGTACGCCACCGGGCGACGGGCGCGCAGCTGGTTTCACCCGCTGGCGTGCATCCTGCTGGCGGTACATCTGGCGGTCAACCTGATTCCGCAGCCGGCGCCACTGAGCCTTTTCGGCGGGATGTACCGTTACGTTCCGCTGATGAGCGTGGTCAAGACCATCCTCTCCGCCGGCACGCTGCTGGTCGTTATGCAGGCTGCGCCGTGGCTGCGGCGCGAGGATACGGAACACAAGCGCGGCGAGTTCTATGTCCTGCTGCTCTCCACGCTGCTGGGGATGTTTTTCATGATTAGCGCCGGTCATTTCCTGACGTTTGTGCTGGGACTTGAACTGGCCTCCATCCCGATGGCCTGTCTGGTGGCGTTCGACAAGTACAGGCGCCACTCGGCCGAAGCCGGCGCCAAATACATCCTTTCGGCCATGTTTTCGTCCGGCCTGATGCTCTACGGCATCTCCTTTATCTACGGCACGACGGGCACGCTCTACTTCGACGACGTGACGGCCGCCCTGACAGGCTCGCCGCTGCAAATCCTGGCGCTCGTCTTCTTCTTCGCCGGACTGGGATTCAAGATTTCGCTCGTGCCGTTCCACCTCTGGACCGCCGACGTGTACGAAGGCGCGCCGACGCAGGTGACGGCCTACCTGTCGGTCATCTCCAAGACGGCGGCCGTGTTCGCGCTGACGGTGATATTCCTCAAGGTCTTTGCGCAGATGATACCCCTCTGGCAGGACCTGCTCTACTGGATTATCATCGCCACCATCACCGTCGCCAACCTGTTTGCCATCCGCCAGCAGAACCTCAAGCGCTTCTTCGCCTTCAGCAGCATCTCGCAGGCGGGCTACCTGATGCTGGGCGTGATAGGCGGCCACGCCGACGGGCTGACGCCGCTCGTCTTTTACGCGCTGGTCTATCTGGCGGCCAATCTTGTGATTTTCGGCATCCTCTCCATCGTCGAACAGCAGACGGACGGGAAAGTAAACCTGACGGACTACAACGGTCTCTACCGGACCAACCCGCGTCTGGCGCTCCTGATGACACTGGCGCTGTTTTCGCTGGCGGGGATACCGCCGTTTGCCGGTTTTTTCAGCAAGTTCTTCATCTTCATGGCGGCATTTCAGGCCGGGTTCAAGGCGCTGGTGTTCATAGCGGTGATAAACACAGTGATTTCGCTGTACTACTATCTGCTGGTGGTCAAGGCGATGTACATCCGGCCCGCCGAACAGCCGGTTGCGCCCTTCCGGAGCGACGGCTATACGCGCCTGAGTCTTGTGCTCTGCCTCGCCGGAGTACTGGCGTTCGGCATCGTCAGCTCGCTGTACGGCTGGATAAGCAGCTTCGGAATACAATAAACAAATGAGCAAATGAGGAAATGAGAGAATGAGCAAATGTGGAGATATGAAAATGAGAGAATGAACAGGCATATTCCCGCATTCTCTCATTTGCTAATTCTCACATTTGCTCATTATCCGATTTTCACAGTTTCCTGATCCAGATGTTCCGGAAGCTGATGGGTGCGCTGGGGTCGCCGTGGCTTTGCAGGACGATCGGGCCGGCGCCGTGCCTGACCACCTTCGGGAAACCGGTGTAGGGGGTGGTTCCGAGGATGGTGTAATGGTTCAGCACCAGCACGCCGTTATGAATCACCGTCACGTAGGGCGGAATGCGGTAGGTGCCGTCGTCCTTGAAGACGGGTGCGGAATAGATGACGTCGAAGACGTTCCATTCGCCCGGCTTGCGCATGGCGTTGACCAGCGGAGCCACCTGCTTGTAGATGCTGGCCGCCTGACCGTTGGCATACGTGGCGTTCTCGTAGCTGTCCAGCACCTGCAATTCGTAGACGCCCTGCAGGAAGATGCCGCTGTTGCCGCGTCCCTGGCTGTTGCCGGAGATGCCGGGCGGTATGTACCATTCAATGTGCAGCTGGAAGTTCTCGAACGATTCCTTCGTCCGGATGTCGCCGGTTTCCTTGTTGACGGTAAACGAGCCGTCCCGGTTGACCGTCCATCCGGCCGCGCTCCGGTCCTTGGCGTTTTCCCAGGCCGACAGGTCTTTCCCGTCAAACAGGATGAGGGCGTCCGACGGAGCGGACTGCGTTTGAATATCGCCCGGCGTAACGACCTCCGGTTGCGGAAGCCAGAATTCGGACATGCCCGGACGCATCGGCTCCGGTTCGGGATAACCGGTTTGTGCCCGGACGGCCGTGAAGCAGACCAGACATACGGTAGTCAAAAATAACTTGTTCATAGGTAATAACATTATAATTATAAATTAATAAATCATGCGAATCAATGAGTTAGTAGTTAGTAGATAGTAGTTAGTAGTTAGTAGGGGCGAAATGCTTTCGCCCGTATGTCGGCGGGAAAACCGCATGTCTCCATACCGGGATACGGTAACAGGCGCTGCACCTGTCGGAGCCGTTTGATTTTGTATATGAACTGTAAATGTATCCATATCTACTAACTACTAACTACTAACTACTATCTACTATTTTACCCCCTCCTTCATTCCGGCTGAATCCAGCGCACGTAGGGGAAATCCATCCGGTGAGGCAGGTGTCTGTTGGCCGGATATACGCGGAAACCTATTTTCAGATGGCCGAATTCGGAAGCCTTTATGTTCAGTTCGAAATAGAGTTTGGAACCTTCCTCCTTCACCAGCGTGAAGGGCGTGGAGTAAACAAATTCCATCCGGTAGTTATCGGGATTCTCTTTCGTGCAGACAAAATCAATGCCAAGCTCGCTTTGCAGTTCCCTGCGGTCAATCACGACATGGAAGAGGCTGTTTTCGCCCACTGCGATGTGGGAAATCGAATCGTCGTAGCGAAAGGATTCGACGGTAAAGGCGTCCCAGTGGGCAGCCACTTCGCGCTTCCATTCGACAATCTCCTTCGCCAGCGCATAACGGTTCTCCGCCAGCGCCGCCGAGCGGGTCGCCAGTTTGTTGTAGAAACGGCTGATGTAGTCGTCCAGCATCCGTTTCATGGTGTAATCCGGCGCAATGCAGGCGATGGAGTTTTTGATGTACTGAATCCACTCGGGCGAACAGCCCTTGTTGTTCTTCGAAAAGTAAAGCGGGATGATTTCATCTTCGAGCATGTGATAGATGGTTGCAGCATCCAGCTGGTCCTGATATTCCTGATTCTCGTAGGTGCGCTTCTCGGTCAGCGCCCATCCGGCGCCGGGCTTGTAGCCCTCGTACCACCATCCGTCCAGCACGGAAAAGTTCAGCACGCCGTTCATTTCCGCCTTTTCGCCGGAGGTGCCGGAGGCTTCCAGCGGACGGGTCGGCGTATTCAGCCAGACATCTACCCCGGAAATCAGCCGGCGTGCCAGCCGCATGTCGTAGTTTTCGAGGAAGAGAATCTTGCCGAGAAATTCCGGGCGGCGCGAAATCTCGACAATGTGCTGAATCAGTCCCTGTCCGCCTCCGTCGGCCGGATGGGCCTTCCCGGTGAATACGAATTGAACCGGACACTTTTCGTTGTTGACAATCTGCGCCAGCCGGTTCAGGTCGGTAAACAGGAGATGCGCCCGCTTGTAGGTGGCAAACCGGCGTCCGAAGCCAATCATCAACGCATTCGGGTCGATTTTTTCCAGCAGCGAAACCACTTTCAGCGGGTCGCCCTGGTTCTTCAGCCAGTTGTCCCGGTATTCGAGCTTGATGTAGTCAATCAGCTTGTTCTTGAGTTTCTTCCGTATTTCCCATATCTCCAGGTCCGGCGCCAGCTGGATGGCGTCCCAGATGGCTTTGTTGGACTGGTCGTTCATGAAATTCCTGTCGAAGATTTTAGTGTAATATACTTTCCATTCGGAGGCTGTCCAGGTCGGCATGTGGACGCCGTTGGTGACGTGCCCGACATGAAGCTCGTCCGGGAAATAGCCTTTCCAGAGCGGGGCGAACATCTGGCGGGACACGACGCCGTGCAGCCAGCTTACGCCGTTGACTTCCTGACAGGTGTTCAGCGCAAACGTACTCATGCAGAACTTCTCCGACGAACCCGGGTTTTCGCGTCCCATGTCGATGAAATCGGCCCACGTGATTCCCAGTCTGGCGGGAAATTCGCTCATGTACTTCCCGAACAGGGCTTCGTCAAAGTAGTCGTGCCCGGCCATGACGGGCGTGTGCACGGTGTAGAGCGACGAGGCGCGAACCATTTCCAGCGCTTCGTTGAAATCCAGTTTTTCATTCCGGATATAGTCCACCAGCCGCTGTACGTTAATCAGGGCGGCGTGTCCCTCGTTGCAGTGGTAAACCTGCTTCCGGATGCCCAGCCTGTTGAGCAGCAGAATCCCGCCGATGCCCAGCAGGTATTCCTGTTTCATTCGGTTTTCCCAGTCGCCGCCGTAAAGCTGGTGGGTGATGAAGCGGTCCCACTCGCTGTTTTCCGGAATATCGGTATCCATCAGGTAAAGCGGGACGCGCCCGACGCTGACTTTCCAGACATGCGCGTAAACGATGCGCTCGGGGTAGGGCACTTCCAGCAGCAGCGGCGCGCCGGCGGCATCCAGCACCTGTGCGAGGGGCAGCTGTCCGAAATTCTGCGCTTCGTAATTGGCGACCTGCTGGCCGTCCATCGACAGGGACTGCGTAAAATAGCCGTAGCGATAGAGAAAACCGACCGCGACAAGGTCGATGTTGCTGTCGCTGGCTTCCTTCAGGTAGTCGCCGGCCAGAATGCCCAGGCCGCCGGAGTAGATTTTCAGCACATGGGTCAATCCATATTCCATGCTGAAGTAGGCAATCGACGGCTTTGTACGGTCCGGCGGCGCCTGCAGATAGGCGGTAAACCGGCTGTAAACCGAATGGATATAGCTCATCATTTCCTGATCGGCCATCAGTTCATTCATTTGCTTATGGGTCAGTTGCTGGAGAAAAAGTACCGGATTGCCCTCCGTCTTTTCCCAAAGCGCAGGGTCTATCTTTTCAAAGAGATCGGTCGCTTCATGATTCCAAGCCCACCAGAGATTGGTCGATATTTCCTGAAGCGGCGCCAGCTGTCCGGGGAGTTTGACATGAGCATGAATGTCTCTCCAGATGGCTTCGTTTGAGTGTCTTGCCTGAATTTTCATCGTTATCTTTCCTGTATGTTCAATCAATAAATACCCCGCAAAGGTAATAAGAAACTT
>JAISEZ010000009.1 GCA_031263835.1 Tannerella sp. | reverse complement strand
CGACGAGAAGAAAGCCGCCATGGTTTCCAATCTGCTGGTCGTCCTGTGTGGCGAGGAACATGCACAGCCGGTTGTGAATGCGGGGACATTATATAACTGATTCACGGGATTGGGCAATACGGAAAACATTTGCGAGACAGGTTCCGGCTTTCGTCCATCATAAGCAAACGCCTTACCGAAGCCGAAAATACATACTGAATGGCGGAAGAGAAGGAAAATAAGGCCAGAAATTTTGCGTTGCGAATCGATAGCGAGACGATGCAGGCGATTGAGAAATGGGCGGACGATGAGTTTCGCAGCGTCAACGGTCAGATATTGTACCTGCTTAATCAGGCGCTGAAGCAAAGTGGACGGAAGCCGAAAAAGAAGTAGTTAGTAGTTAGTAGTCAGTAGTTAGTAGTCGGTAGAATAAAGCCATTGCTGATACGGCATCTGTTGCAGTTCCCGTATAGAGGCATGGCTACTTACCATCTACTAACTACTGACTACTAACTACTAACTACTTCTCTTTGCATATCTCCTGCAACACCAGTCCTGCGAGCGTGAAACCGAAGATAGCCGTCGTATGCGCCACCGTACCGTTTATCCGGGCTTTCAGGCTGCACCATTCATGATTCACCAGTTCCGGGTTGCCGGGGCCGGTCTGCGCTTTGGGACAAAGGCATTTTTCCGTGCCGCACGACCGGTTTATCCCCCTGTTTTCCAGCACTTCTTCACTGTACACGCAGAGAAATTTCTTTGCCGGGCGTTCCGTCTTTTTCAGTTTGCGACGCAGGGCCGCAGCCAACGGACAGCCCCGTACCTTCCAAAACTCGGCCACCTGTATGCCGGACGGATTCATCTTGAGCGCGGCGCCCATGGACGAGAAAAAGACCGCCCGCGTTTGAGTCGCGGCAAGAATCAGGTGCACTTTATGTTCCAGACTGTCGATGGCGTCAATGATATAGTCGTAGGTATCCAGCGCAAACGAATCGCTTGTTTCCCTGCTGTAAATCATCTGAAGCGCCTGTATGCCGGCCGACGGGTTGATTTCGAGCAGTCGCCGTTTCAGTGCGTCCACCTTGACCTCGCCGACAGTCTTGACGGTTGCCATCAGTTGACGGTTGATATTGGTTACGCAGATGCGATCGGAATCCACGAGCGTCAGCCGGCAAATCCCCGAACGTATCAGGCTTTCGGCACACCAGCTGCCCACGCCTCCGGCGCCAAAAAGAATCACCCGCGTAGCCGCTATTTTTTTCATCCGTTCGTCGCCCAGCAGCAATTCGGTCCGCCGGAACAGCCCTTTTTCCATTCCCATCGCTTTTATCCGAACATGTTTACCATCCATTCGGCGGCCATGGCCGAATCTGCCGGGCCGTTCAGGCTCGCCAGCGCCCCGGCCCTTACCTCTTCCGGCTCGTCGCCGGCATGATGCAGCAGCAGGTGCCGGCTATAGTCCGGCGTATATTCCGGATGTCCCTGAAAGGTCAGTATCCGGTCATCCACATAAAATCCTTCAAAGGGACAAAAATCGCTTTGGGCGAAACAGACGGCTTGCGGAGGCAGGGCCGTCACCTGGTCATGATGGTTGTAGAGCAGGGACATCGTTCCCTTCGGAAAATAGCCCGACGCCTTCGGGTCGCAAATAGCGGAACGGCGAAGGCCCGCACCCCAGCCTTGCCGGGCTTTCCCGACCCTGCCGCCCAGCGCCTGTGCGATAAGCTGATGACCGAAACAGATGCCGGCCATTTTGATTTTCGCGGCATCCATATCCCGAACCAGCCGGATTAATTTCCGGACGCGGGGCGTATCGTCGTACGCGCTGTCGCGACTGCCGGGAATCAGATAGAGTTCATCCGCATGAAATTCGACAGGAAATACTCCCCGGTGAACGTCAAAAGTTTCATATTCGAGAGCCGGCGCCACTGCGCTGAACAGCCGCTGAAGCATCTCCGCATAGGCGGGCGTCTCCGGCGACTGCCATTCTTCAAACAGGTCGCATACAAGTATATTTATCTTCATGAAGAGCGTAATTAAGTCTTGTGAATCGGGCGCAAAAATACGAATTTGTTCCGAACGGGGCAAAAAAACCGGACAATGGAATTTTTTTCAAAAAAACGGTCGCAGTTTATCATTTATGTTTTGTACTTTTGCGGGAAAATAAATTGAACTTTATAAATCGGAACAGTATGCAAAACAGACGTGACTTTATCAGAAAAGCATCCATGATGCTTACGGGAGGCCTTGTGGCGCCCCAGTTATTGACATTGACCTCCTGCGGTGGCGGGACGAAGAGCGCTTCGGGAGGCGACGCTGCCGCGGCAGCAACCAAGAACATCGGACTTCAACTGTACTCGCTTCGCGACATGGTGAATGAGGAAGGTATTCAGGCCGTATTGGAAGCCGTAGCGAAAATGGGCTACAAAAACCTTGAGACGGCCGGTTATGGCAACGGAAAAGTGTACGGATTGCCTCCGGCGGAATTTAAGAAAATGGTTACCGACTTGGGCATGAAATGTACGAGCGCCCATCTCGGACAGAGTTATACGAAGGAAAAGGATGCCGAAGTGATGAGCTGGTGGGATCAGGCCATCGACGCCCATCAGCAGCTGGGTGTGAAGTATATCATCCAGCCCTCGATGCCGGTGAACGACGCTACTACGCAGGACGACCTGAAAATGTACTGCGACTATTTCGCCGCCGTCGGATACAAGACGGCTGCCGCCAGCATCGCATTCGGCTATCACAATCACAGTTTCGAATTTCGTAAAATCGGCGATCAGCTGATTTTTGATTTCCTGCTGGATAATGTAAGCAAGAATCATGTATGCTTCGAACTGGACGTATACTGGTGTCAGGAGGGCGGCGGCAATCCGGCTGCCTACCTGAAAGACCGTCCAAGCCAGTTTAAGGCCGTACACATCAAGGATGAAAAAGAAATTGGCGCCAGTGGAAAAATGGACTTCAAGCCGATTTTTGACCAGATGTACGCCAACAACATCAAAGACTGGTACGTCGAAGTGGAGCAGTACACAAACAACGACCCCGTTGCCAGTGTACAGCAGAGCTTTGACTATCTAAACAAAGCAGACTATGTCAAATAGCTGAAATCGTTTCATGTCGGAAAAGCCGTCTCCGCAAGGGGATGGCTTTTTTTTTTGCCGTGCAGTGAAAAGCAATCCGGAAAATATCCTCCGGCCATTCGATTTATTGTGTGGTTTATTTTCTGACAAGTTCAAGAAATCAGATCTCATTTATCACGGACAAAAGGGAATTAATCATTAATCGCTAATCACTATTTCATACTGCACAAGGATTTGGGCTACCGGACGCGAAACCTTGTCAAGGCAACCTTCCTGAAAAACGATTATATGCGCACGTGGGATTCGAGGGAAGACCGCATATCCGAGGAGGAAAAAAGAAAGCGGATTTCCGACCGGCTGAAACAAAAACTGGACGCCTCCCCGCTCGTTGAAAGCTGGACGTGGGGACAGAGTCCCAATAAAGCCGCCGGCACGTTTGAATTTAAGACGGAAGGCGGCGAGTTGCAGCCGACCACGCTGATCGGGGCTGACGAAACATGGTTCAGGCAGTTCGACATTCAACTGCTTGACGGTCGCCTGTGGGACAATGAAAAGGACAATTTCATGAGTTACAACATCATTGTCAGCGAATCGACGCTTAAGCAGTTCGGCATTGCAGACCGGCAAACGACCGAACTGCATCCCTTCCGGCGCCTCTGGTATGCCTCCGGCCCGGGCATCACGGAAGACATGAGCCAGAATCCGCCCTACCGGATTGTGGGTGTGGTAAAGGACTTCTACACCGATCATCTTTCCCGCAAGCCCCATCCGGTAACGATTTATTTCCATAAGCCCAATCCGTCAGACCCGGTCGTAATATCCTTTGCGCCGGAACGCCGTCAGGAAGTGATCCGCTTTCTGCAGGATCTGCACGCCGAGCTGGTTGGCGGCGAGTTTAGCTGCACGTTTGTGGAGGACGAAGTTGCGGCCGTTTACCGGGACGACCGGAAAGTGGCCGTCATCTACTCGGTCTTCACGATGATCGCCATATTTATCTCCGTCCTTGGACTGTTCGGCCTTTCGCTGTTCGACGTCCGGCAGCGGCGCCGTGAAATAGCCATTCGCAAGGTCAGCGGTGCATCGACCGCGATCATCATCCGGCTGTTGCTGAAGCGGTATTTCGTATTGCTGAGCATCGCCTTTGCCGTATCCGTTCCGGTGGCGCTGTTTGCCATCCACAAGTATCTGGAGAATTTCGCATTCAAGGCGACGGTATCCTGGTGGCTCTTCCCGGCCGCGGGCATTGTCACGGCGACCGTATCGCTGCTCACGCTGATACACCAGACCCGCAAGGCAAGCAACGAAAACCTGGTGGAAGTGCTGAAAACGGAATGAAATGAGTGAATAGCTTAGGCATTGTCCGGAAATAAACCGTCCCCTGTGTAAAACTTTCTATCAGTCCAATGGCATATTGTATGTCAGACAGATATTTTTTGGGTGAATTCTATGTTCCCCTTCAAATTATTTCCCATAAAAAACATTAACGTCACGCACTTTTTTTATCCAATGTCTTTTTAAAGTCTACCTGATAAAAAATTCCAGTTCTGACGATCGCAAAAATGCGATGAATTAACTTATTTCTTACATTGTTTACAATTAGCCATTCCTGCTTTCCCTCCGCCATTTTTCGCCGATAATAACGTCCAATATCTGTATCGTGCCTGATGGCACACAGGGCAGCCCGAGTAAGTAAGACTTTTATTTTCTTATCAGCCGGATGACTCACATGAGGGGCGACATTTATTGAAGTTCCGGACTGTGAGCCAAAGGGCGCCAGGCCTGCATAACAGGCAAACTGCCGACTGTTGGCAAAACGGGTAAAATTTTGAGTGGCGACCGGGATGGCTACCGTATTGATCATAGCGATGCCCTTGACGGAAGTGACCGGTTTATAGTTTTCATTCATGCTGTCCGAAGATTTTATGAGTTCCATCATTTTAGCTTCAATGTCTTTTATCTCCCTGTTAATTCTTTCCATATCCTTC
>JAISEZ010000123.1 GCA_031263835.1 Tannerella sp. | reverse complement strand
GGCGAAACGGCGGGTTTGAAACGTCTCTTCTTGAAGCGGTAAGGCTTTTGGGGTTGCCAGACCTGGGCGGAGAATATCTTTGTCCGTTCGTCCTGCACCACGCGACGGCACCATGCGGGAATGCGTTCCCCGCTGCCGCCTTCCCACTCTACCAGCAGTTTGTACAGGTCGCCGTGATGCAGCGCCTCCTCCGGCAACCTGATTTCCCATACGCCGTTTTCCAGCCGTGTCAGCCGGAAAGCGTTCTTTTTCTTCCAGCCGCTGAACATCCCCGCCAGATAGACGGCCGTCGCATTCGGCGCCCATTCGCGGAATACCCAGCCTTCCGGCGCAGGGTGCATACCGAAATACAGATAACCCGATGCAAAATCGGACAGCGTCTGCGTGCCGCCATTCGTCAGTTCCTGCTCCTTCCGGAGGGCCTGACGGTAACGCCCGGCAATCGCCTCTTCATAAGGCGCCAGCCAAGGGTCGTTCACAATCAAATTGAGCTTTTTCATATCGCCGTAATCTAATAGAATCACTGCAAAGATATATGATTCTTTGCAAAAAAACGTCCCAATTCGACGTATAAAAATTCAAGGATTCAAAAATTCAAGGATTCAAGAGGTTTCCGGCATGAACGGACAGGTATATTCCTGTCAAAATGAGACAATGAGAAAATGTGAGAATGAGACCGTTCATTTCCACATTGTCTCATCCTCACATTCGCTCATTTTTTTGAACGGTCTCAGAATCTCACGCCTAAATCAATGCCCGCCTGCAGGGGTTTTCCCTTTTGCCCCAGAGACTGTCCCATCGACTCGAAATAGAAGGCGGTGTAATCCGTATTCAACGTATTCCTTGTCCATAGCGACAGTTCGAAAATGCCTCTGGCGGCGGAAGCTTTCAGGTTCAGCAGGCCGTAGAAGTCCTGCGACACGTCGTTGTCCGCCGTCCAGTAGATTTTCCCCGCGCCCTGATAGTTGGCGTGCAGAAGCAGGCGGTCAATCCACCGGCTGTGAAATGATTTCCGGTAGGCGGCGCTGACCGACAGGGTCTGCTGCGGTGCGTAGGGCACGTATTTTCCTGCATATCCGGCATCGTCGCCGCCGTCCTTCCCGAACGTCGCATGTGTATAGCCGTAATTGGCCGTCAGGCCGAGTGCGCTCGACAGGCGGGCCGTCAGGCTCAGTTCCACGCCTTTGCTTGCCACGCGCCCCGCGTTGCTCAGCATCCGTCCCTGGCCGCTGTTGACAAACTTCGTCAGCTGAATATCGCGCACATCCACGTAAAACAGCGTGATTTCTCCCTGCAGCGCATGTTCAAGCCACTCGCCCCTGTAGCCCGCCTCATAGTTCCAGCTGTATTCGGGACGGTACGAAACGGTTTCGCGCACGTTCAGCGGCGCTTCGGCCGGAACATACTTTTCACGCAATGCCTGCTGCACCAAATCGGCGAACATCTGGATGTTATACCCGCCCGCCTTGTAGCCGCTGGCAACGGTGAAATAGACGTAGTCGCCGCCGTTCCATTCGTATTTCAGCGCCACTTTGGGCAGGATTTCCCTGAACGAATTTTTGTCGGAACCGTGCAGCGTCGTATCGACATGCATCGGAATGGCCGGACGGTTCCCCATTTGAACGTCCAGATTCATCCCGACATTCGTGTCATAGTCCATCTTCACGCGCTCATAATCCAGACGGATGCCGGCCGTGAGCGACAGGCCGTCCGTGAACAGATTGCCGTAGGTGGACTGGTGGAAAATCGCTCCGCCGGCGCCAGGCGTCAGGAAGCGTCCGGGGATGGGAATCGCCGCGTCTTTCACCGTCATGGCGGGTGCGCGGGGATTGTCTTCGTGTATCCGGTCAAACATCGGCTGCATGACTTCTCGGATGCCGTCCGTCCCCATCGTGGTCAGGGCCGACGTGTTCAGGCGGTTGACGAAGCCGTACACGCCGAACAGCCATTGCCAGTTGCCCGGCGAAACGGACTTCAGCGTCCATTCTTCCGTAAAGGTGCGGAGGCGCTGTTTCTGGTTGATTGTGAAACGGGAAGACGGGGTATAGTCCAAATCCATGTACATGTCGTCATCCAGATACTGACAGGCCGTCACGGCGTTGAACAGCAGGCGGCTGTCCGCATACTGCAGGTTGAAGTTGCCGCCCGCCACCAGCCGCTCATAGCTGCCGGGGTCGTTATAGTCCGGCATACCGACGGTTCCGTCCGGCCGGTATGCGCCGTAAGGAAAGGCGCCCTGTTCCGTACGGTCGCCGTTCAGCATCAGCTGCGCTTTCCAGCGGTCGGTACACTGCCAGTCCAGCCGGACGCGCCCGCCGGACGCCTCGAGCCGGTCTTCCCGCCGACCGGAATGGAGATTGGTGAAATAGCCGTCGTTGCGGTCGTAATATCCGCTGACGGACAGGCCGAGGTTTTGCCTCAGTTTTCTTGAAACGGAAACGTTCGCCCGGAACAGTCCGTGGTTGCCGCCGGTCGCCGAGGCGCGAATCTGTTCGTAGTCAAGCGGCGAACAGGTATGAATGTGAATGATTCCGCCCATGGCGTTTCTGCCGTAGAGCGTGCCCTGCGGCCCGCGCAGCATCTCAATCCGCTGTATGCCGGCAAAGTTGAAGTCGAACGCCGACTTGTCCAGGTAAGGCATGTGGTCGACATACAGGCCAATCGTCTGGCCGGCGCTGCGTTCGCCTACTCCCCGCACATAAACGGGAACGGTCATCCGCGAACCGTAGTCGGGGATGTACACATTCGGAATCAGCGAGCTTAAATCCTTTATCGAACTCATTTTCATCCCTTCCACCTGTGACGTTGAAAACAGCGAAACAGAGGCAGGCAGCCCTCTGAACGGATTCGTTTCCTTCACGGACGAGACGACTACCACCTCGTCCAGCGCGTAAAGACGTACCGTATCCGTTTCATTTTCGCCGGATTGCCGGGCGAAGACGGACATTCCTCCACCGCAGGCACACAACAAAACCAAAATAATTTTTCTCATTTGTCAATATTAAATCCGGGTACAAAATAACGGCTATTCCCGCATTGTGGCAATCACTACTTGTGGTGATTTTTCATGCCCGGTCAGGTGCATGTCACGGCACGGGCTTTGAGTCCGGCCGTTACCCGGATATGGGTGTATTGATTGTATTGGGGGATTGCGGAGGCTGTAGAGACGCGATGCATCGCGTCTCTACCCCGAGCTGCGCCTGCGGCTTGCACGGGGTTATCCAAATCAGACGCCTTCCGGCGTCAACTTGCAGTGCACAAAAAGTGCTGCGTAACATCAGTTATTCATATTCAATCCTTCCGGATTGTGGATACGACATGTTGAAATGCACTCATCAACAATTGTTCTAATGGACATTTTTGGCATAAACCCTTTCATTCAAAGAACACCCTTATTCCTGACCTCTACAAAAAAAATATGCCTTTCTTGATGGGTGCCATTCAAAATGTCTCATCACGCCGTAGGCGTATCCTGTGAATAACGCCGGGATTTATCCCGGTGGGCGGGAAAATGGATCTTATTCCCATTACTCCGTAGGAGTTACCCGCCTGCCGGAATGCTCCGTAAGGGTAACACCTGACGGCGTTCGGAGAGAGGCGTATCGTTACCCCCGGATAAATCCGGGGGTTATTCACAGGTTACGCCTGTCGGCGTAGCATGATGCGACCATTTGAATTGCAT
>JAISEZ010000276.1 GCA_031263835.1 Tannerella sp. | reverse complement strand
GCAAGCGCTTTCCAGAGCGGGTCTTCGGGAACGGGAGCGGTCAGGCAAAGCGATTGCCGGGCGACGGGGTGAACGAACGAGAGGCTGCAGGCATGCAAACTGATTCCGCCATCCGGATTGGAGCGGGGGGCGCCGTATTTCAGGTCGCCCCTGACGGGACACCCGATTTTGGCCAACTGACAGCGTATCTGGTGATGACGGCCGGTCTTCAGGTCGATTTCCAGCAGATGATAACGCTCCGAAGCGGCTATCAGCCGGTAACGGAGAATCGCTTTCTGTGCATTCGGCTTCTCGACGTCACTGGCGTAACTCCTGTTTTTCTGTTCGTTGCGCACCAGCCAGTGTACCAGTTCGCCTTCCCGTTGCGGAGGGGGATTTTTGACGATGGCCCAATAGATTTTCCGCACTTCGCCCAGGCGGAATTTTTCGTTCATCCGCTGGAGCGCCTTGCCCGTTTTGGCAAAAACAACCACCCCCGTCACGGGACGGTCCAGACGGTGCACAACGCCGATAAAGACATTGCCCGGCTTGCCGTATTTTTCTTTCAAACAGGCTTTGAGGCTTTCCGAAAGAGGAATGTCGCCCGTTTTGTCGCCCTGCACGATTTCGTGACAGGTCTTGTTCACCGCAATCAAATGATTGTCTTCGTAGAGTATTTCCATATCCGGTTAGTAGTTAGTAGTTAGTAGTTAGTAGATAGTAGTTAGTAGACTGCAGTTAGTAGACTGCAGGAGCATAATTGAAACACGTCGAACCGCCTTCCCTCCTACTAACTACTATCTACTAACTACTAACTACTTTTTTCCCTTACATATTCATTCCTCCGCAAACGGGTATCACCTGTCCTGTCACGTACGACGAGAGGTCGGAGGCAAGGAAGAGGGCCACATTGGCCACGTCTTCCGGCGTTCCGCCGCGGCGCAGGGGGATTTGTTTCGCCCATTCCTGCCGGACTTCCTCCGACAGGGCGGCGGTCATGTCCGTGATGATGAACCCCGGTGCAATGGCGTTGGCACGGATGCCGCGCGAACCCATTTCCCGGGCTACCGACTTGGCCAAACCAATCATCCCGGCTTTGGAGGCGGAATAATTCGCCTGTCCGGCGTTTCCGGAGAGACCCACCACCGACGCCATGTTGATGATACTTCCGCCTTTTTGCTTCATCATCACCGGCGTGATGGCGTGAATCAGGTTAAAGGCCGACTTCAGGTTGACGTTAATCACCGTGTCCCACTGCTGTTCGCTCATGCGCAGCATCAGGCCGTCGCGCGTGATACCGGCATTGTTTACCAGAATGTCAATGCGTCCGAACGTCCTGTTCACTTCTTCCACCACCTTGTGCGCGTCTTCAAAATCGGCGGCATTGGAGGCATAGCCTTTGGCCTTTACGCCCAGGGCTTCCAGTTCCTTTTCCGTGGCCAGGCCGTTTTCGTCTATGACCAAATCCGTGAAAGCGACACTGGCGCCTTCTGCGGCAAATTTCAGCGCAATCGCTTTCCCGATTCCGCGTGCGGCGCCGGTGACAAGCGCCGTTTTTCCTTCCAAAAGTTTCATATACATATTTATTTAATGATTCAATGATTCAATAATTCAATAATTCAATGATTCAGTTGCTCCGGATAAGGCAGGCGCCGGCCGAATAGCCTCCGCCGAAGACGGTGAGGCATATCAGGTCGCCCGCTTTGAAGCGGTCTGTGTTTTGCGCATATACCAGCGCACAGCTTGCCGCACCTGTATTTCCCAGTTCTTCGATGTTGTGCAGCATCTTTTCTTCCGGTATCTGAATCTGACTTGCAATATTCTTTATAATCCGCAGGTTCGCCTGATGCCCGATAAAGTAGGAGAGGTCATCCCAGGTGTAGCCGTTGTTTTCCAGCAGCCGGAGGGCATTCCTGGGCATCAGCGTGCAGGCCTGTACGAATACATCCTTCCCTTCGGGCATCCGTATGCCGCCGTCGCGCGGCCGCAGCTGGACGCTTTCCGGCCCTTTTCCCAGGCAGCCCAGCGCCTGCGTATAGATTTCCAGCACGCGGGCGTCCTTTTCCGTGACCTGTTCTTTCGAGATAAAAAAGGCGACCGACGCATCTCCCCAGAGATGACCGCTCTTGGGGTCGTCCGGATTATTGTAGGCCCAGTTTTTGTCTCCGCAGACAATCAGCGCTTTTTGTGATTTGCCCGAGGCGAAGTAGCCTTCTATGATTTCGAGTGCATTGATGAACGACGAGCAGGCGGATGAGAGGAAAAAGGCCTTTGCGTCCTCAATGCCAAACTCGCGCTGGGCGACGTGCGCCGCCGTGCCTACCGTGTCGAAGGGCGAATAGGAAGCGGATATAATCAAATCGACTTCCCTTATGTCGTACGGGAGAGAAGGCAGCGCGTGACGAATCGCTTCTACTCCCATCGTATTGATATTTTCTTCGGGTTTGGCTCTGGAACGGGTGACAATGCCTGTACGCTGTACAATCCACTGACCGGTCAGTCCGTTAAGTTCCAGAAAATATTCGTTGGGCACCCGTTCCTTTGGAACGTAATACCCTGATGCGTTGATATACATTATTATTCCGTTATTTTGATACCGTTAAAAATTAAATGCCTTATATTCTCTCTGTGACTGGCCAGCTCAGCCTCCGCAGTACCCATGAATCCACGGATATACGGCACCTCAAGACCTTTCAGCGCATAATGGAGCGTCAAAGCCGTGACTCCCGCGTCCGGAATCGCGAACGTGCCTTCCCTTACGCCTTCCTCCAGGATGTTTCTGATTATTTCGACCTCCTGACGGTCAAACTTCTTTCGCGCCTTTTCCACCCGCCAGATGTCTCTGAAGAATTTGGCCCGGAGCGTCCCGTTCCGGAATACGATGGTTTTTACCGCATCCAGCCGCATATATATAAATGCAATCAATTTCTCTTCCGCCGGCAGTTTTTGCACGGCAAAGTCCCGTAAAGTCCGGTTGAGCTTGTCCAGTTCCGATTCGACCACCGCCAGAAAAATTTCTTCCTTGCTTTTGAAGTAGGTATAGAGCGTACGCCGGCCTTTCTGCGAAGCCTGTGCAATATCGTTCATTGTGGTACGGTCAATCCCCATGCGGGCGAAGAGTTGCCTCGCCACATCCACAAGAACGTCTCTCGTTTTTGATACTGTTATCGACATAGTTTTTGCACACTTTGGTCAATTCTGTGCGCAAAAGTAGTTAAAAAACTTCGATGTACCAACCTTTCGGAAAAAATCTCCGGATAATTTGGCATAATTGAGATTCTTTCCTATCTTTGCACCGCAAAATCGCGGAGTGGAGCAGTGGTAGCTCGTTGGGCTCATAACCCAAAGGTCGTAAGTTCGAGTCTTACCTCCGCAACAGAAAAAGCATCCCGTCAGGATGCTTTTTTTATTT